>JAJZVS010000221.1 GCA_021845555.1 Pseudomonadota bacterium | reverse complement strand
GATCGTCTCGGGCGCCGGGCACGACGCGGTGTATGTGGCGCGCTCGGTGCCGACGGCGATGATCTTCACGCCCTGCAAGGACGGGCTGAGCCACAACGAGCTGGAGGAGATCCAGCCCGGGGAGGCGGAGGCGGGGTGCCAAGTGCTGTTCGAGGCGGTGCTGGCACGGGCGAATCGAGTGATGGTGGGGTAGAAGCCGCGGCAACGCCGGCAGGGGCGGTCTCAACGCGGGCATCAGCCAGAGGCGAATTCGCTCGGGGCGGCGACATGCAGCTGTCCCGAGCTGCTGCCGGGAGTGCCAGGACGCTTGGTAATTTCAATGCGTGATGTTACCACTCCGTCGTCGGCTTGAGGTTCCGCCAACCAGCCCGCATAGCCGCATGCCGTCCCGGCAACGCCCCCTACGCCATCACCCGGTCCGGGTCCCGCAGCACCACGTAGATCGCCGGGATCACCAGCACCGTCAGCAGCGTGGACGACAGCAAGCCGAACAGCAGCGAGATCGCCAGCCCCTGGAAGATCGGATCGAGCAGGATCGTCGCCGCCCCGATCATCGCCGACAGCGCGGTCAGCAGGATGGGCCGGAACCTTATCGCCCCCGCCTCCAGCAGCACTTCCCGCAAGGTCAGTCCCGGTCGCGCCCCGTGGCGGATGAAATCCACCAGCAGGATCGAGTTGCGCACGATGATCCCCGCCAACGCGATGAACCCGATCATCGACGTGGCAGTGAATGGCGCGTTCAGCAACCAATGCCCCGGCACGATGCCGATCAAGGTCAACGGGATCGGCGTCAGGATCATCAGCGGCACCTTGAAGCTGCCGAACTGCGCGACCACCAGGATGTAGATCCCCAGGATCGCGATCATGAACGCCGCGCCCATGTCGCGGAACGTCACGTAGGTGATCTCCCACTCCCCGTCCCACAGCAGCGACGGATGCGCCTCGTTCGTCGGCTGGCCGCGGAAGCGGATCGTCGGGCGCGGCAGCTTGCCCCAGTCGTGGTCGCGCACCAGCTTGTCCACCGCCAGCATCCCGTAGATCGGCGCCTCGAACTCCCCGGCCAGCTCGCCCGTCACCATGTCGGCAAAATGCCCGTCACGGCGGAACAGGATGCGCGAGCCGAGCGTGCGGGTCACGTGCACCACCTCACCCAGTTCCACCACCGACTTGCTGCCCGGCACGGTGTTCGCCGGAACCGGCGTGTCGGCCAGTTGCTGGTTCCAGTCGAGGGCATGGTTGGGCAGCCCGACGACGATTGCGAGCGGCAGCCGATCCTCGCCGCGGTACGAGTAGCCGACGTTCACGCCGCCGAACAGATCCTGGATGGTGTCGTAGACGTCGGACTGGCGTACGCCGAAGAATTCCAGCCGGTCCTGGTCGATGGCGATGTTGAGCCGCGGCTGCCGGTGGCCCCAGGAGTCGTCGACATCGACGATATAGGGCACCTTGCGGAACAGCTTCTTCACCTCCCGCGCCTCCGCCAGCCGGACGGTTTCGTTCGGCCCGTAGATTTCGGCGAGCAGGGTCGCCAGCACGGGCGGCCCCGGCGGCGCCTCGACCACCTTGATCACCGCCCCCTTGGGCAGCGGCAGTTCCTTGAGCAGGCGCTTGCGCAGCGCGGTGGCGATGTCATGGCTCTGGCGGGAGCGATCGGCCTTCGGCGCCAGCATCACATGCAGATCGCCCTGCCAGGGCGCGGTGCGCAGGTAGTAGTGGCGCACCAGCCCGTTGAAGTCGAACGGTTGCGGCGTGCCGGCATAGACCTGCAAGGCGCGCACCTCGGGCATCGTCTCGGCGATGCGCGCGGCGGCGAACAGCGTCTGCTGGGTCTGCTGCACGCTGGCCCCGGCGGGGAGATCGAGCAGCACGTTGAGCGTCGATTTGTTATCGAACGGCAGCAGCTTCACGGTGACGTTCTCGGTATAGAAAAGCGCGCAGGCCGCCACCGTGGCCACCCCCACCAGGATCAGGAACACCCAGGCGCGCCGGCGGGTGCGCAACAGCGGCTCCGCCACCGCCCGATACAACCGCCCCAGCCGGTCGGGGCGCTCCGCGGCCGCCTCCGCCTCGTGCGCGAGCGCCGGGGTGGTAAGTTCCAGGAACTCCACCTCCTCGGCCCGCGCATCCGCCCCCAGCGTGTCCTTGCCCGCCAGCCGGCACATCAGCCACGGCGCCACCACCATGGCGACGAAGAAGGAGAACAGCATCGCCGCCGAGGCGTTCGCCGGAATGGGCGCCATGTACGGCCCCATCAGCCCCGACACGAACAGCATCGGCAGCAGCGCGGTAATCACGGTCAGCGTGGCGACCACCGTGGGGTTGCCCACCTCCGCCACCGCCTCGATCGCCGCGCGCCGGCGCGACCTCGTATCGGGCATCGCCCAGTGCCGGGAGATGTTTTCCACCACCACGATCGCGTCATCGACCAGGATGCCGATCGAGAAGATCAGCGCGAACAGGCTCACCCGGTTGATCGAGTACCCCATCAGCTCGGAGGCGAACAAGGTAGCCAGGATGGTGGTGGGGATCACCACCAGGGTCACCGCCGCTTCCCGCCAGCCCACCGCGAGCGCGATCAGCACCACGATCGAGACCGTCGCCAGTCCCAGGTGGAACAGCAGTTCGTTCGCCTTCTCGTTGGCGGTGCGGCCGTAGTCGCGGGTCACCTCCACCGTGACGTCGCGCGGGATCAGGCTTCCTTCCAGCGTCTTGACCCGCGCCAGCACGTCCGCGGCGACCACGACCGCGTTGCTGCCGGCGCGTTTGGCAAGCGCCAGGGTCACCGCCGGCGTGGTATGCCATGCGCCCTTGGCGGTGGCCCGGCCGATGTTGAACACATGGCTTTGCGTCGGTGCCGGGCCGACCAGGACATGCGCCACGTCGCGCACATAGACCGGCCGCCCGTCGCGGGTGGTCAGGAGCAGCAGGCCGATATCCGGCACGCCGAACAGGGTCTGGCCGGCTGCCACGCTGCGCAACCTGCCCTGGTCGAACACCGACCCGGCGACGAAGGAGCGGTTGGCGTCGGCAACGCGGGAGGCGAGCTGCTGCAACGTCACGCCGTACAGCATCAGCTTGTCGGGCTCGGGTTCGACACGGATCTGCATCGGGTCGGCGCCCGAGATGTAGCTGAGCCCGACGTTCGGAACCTTGATCAGCTGGTCCTGCAACTTGGTGGCAAGCTGCGACAGGTCCCCCTCGGACCAGTGCCGCGCCGCGTCCGGCTTAGGCGTCAGGGTCAGCGCCAGGATCGCCACGTCGTCGATCCCGCGTCCGACGATCAGCGGCGGCGGGATACCGACCGGGATGCGGTCCATGTTGGCGCGAATCTTGTCGTTGACCCGCAGCACCGCCGCGTCCTCGTTGGTGCCGACCACGAAGCGTGCGGTCACCAGCACCTGATCGTCCTCGGTCTCGCTGTAGATGTGCTCGACGCCGGGGATCGCCTTCAGGATCGTTTCCAGCGGCTTGGTGACGAGCTCGGCCGCGTCCGCGGCCTTGAGGCCGTTGGCCTGCACCATCACATCGACCATCGGCACGTGGATCTGAGGATCCTCGTCGCGCGGGATGGTCAGCACTGCGACCAGCCCGGCGGCCAGCGCCGCGAGCAGAAACAACGGCGTGAGCGGCGAGCGGATGAACGCCCGCGTCAGCCGGCCGGAGAGGCCGAGGTTCATGGCCGGACCAGGACTTCGCCGGCGTTCAGGCCAGCCAGGATCTGCAAGCCGTCCGGCATCGCGGGCGTGGGCAGCGGCAACCCGCGCTGCACCGGGACATCGTTCACCGTGCCGTCCTTCTGTCGGATTCGGACATAATCCTGACCGAACCTCGTAAACACGAACCCCGCGGGAACCACGATCGCCTGCCGTTGCCCGGCCGGGACCCAGACGCGGATGCGCTCGCCCACGAAATAGGTACCGATCCCCGGCGTGGTCGCGTCCGCGCGCACCTGCCCGGCGGTGATCTGTGGATAGACCAGGGTGACGGTCCCGAAGGCGGGGCCTGTCTCGCCCAACTCCTTGCCGTCGAGTCGCACCGTCGCGCCCGGTTTCAGGTGCAGCGCGTGCCGCTCCGGCACCAGCAGGCGCAGGACGTAGTTCTGCTCGGCGACCGTGGCGACCGGATCTCCCTGCAGCACCACGGTGCCGTCGGTCACCGGCACCGTGAGCACGCGCCCGGCGATCGGCGCCAGCACCGCCCCTTCGGTCATCTGCTGCTCGGTGACCGAGCGCTGGGCGATCCGGGCGTTGAGCGCGCTGGTCGCCACCTGCACCGCGGTGCGCGCGCGATCCAGCTGCTCGCGGGACACCGCGCCGCTGTGCGCCAGTGCCTCGGCCCGGCCGAGGTCGATGCGCGCCTGCGCGAGGGTGGACTGCAACCCGGCAATCTCCGCATTCAGTGCGGTGATCTGGAGTTGCAGCTTCTCGTCATGCACGGTGGCCAACACTTGGCCCGCGGTGACGTGATCGCCGTCCTGCACCTTGAGGTCGGTCACGGTGCCGCCGATCCGCGTGCGGGCGGGCACGACATTGCGGCTTTCCACCGTGGCAAACACCGCCTTCTCGTCCGGCACCGTGCGCGCCTCGACAGTGAAGGTCGCCGCCGCCCGCGCCGCGACGGGAAGCGCGACCAGCAACAGCAGCAGCAGGCTCGGCACCAAGCGGCGCATGGCAGCGGTCTCCGAAGGAGAGAGGCTAGTGTCCCGCCTCTGAACGCAAAGAGCTAGTGTCCCGACGCATGATGACGATGGGCACCGGTCGGGACGCTAGTGTCCTGCCCCTGACGTTTGCTGCCCTTCGCAGCGAACGTCAGGGATAAGCAGGCCACTGAAAACAATGAGCTAGTGTGCCGCCCCCCGCCGCCGATGACGGAAACATGCGTCGGGATCGGCACACTAGCGGCGATCGATAACGCCGCCGGTGGCGGCGTCCAGCGTCACGGTCGGGTGCTTCGCGGCCTTCCAGGCCAGCAGGCCGCCCTTCAGATGCATATGCGCCGGGATCCCGGCTTGCAGGCATTTCGCCACCGCGACGGCCGAGCGCTTACCGCTGCCGCATTGGAACACCACCGGCCGCGCCGGGTCGATCGGCAGCGCCGTCGGGTCGAAGCTGGACAGCGGGAACAGGACCGCGCCGTGAATGCGCTCGGAGGCGTATTCGGCCGGCTCGCGCACATCCACCAGCAGGATGGCGTGGCGGGTGAGAGCGTCATGCACCTCGGCGGGGGTGAGTTCACGCAGGGCGGGACGGTCGCGCATTCAGTGTCTCCGTGCAGTCTGGGGTTCGGATGGGGTCTCGGCCTCGCCGCAGATCGATGCCGGAGCGCAGTAGATCGCGGCCAGCGCGGCCAGGATCTGCTCGGCCGGGCGGCTGGCGATGGCGTAGCGGATGGTCTGTCCCTCCCGCCGCGCCGCCACCAGCCCGTCCTTGCGCAGCAGCGCCAGGTGCTGGGAGACGACGGTGTCGCGGATGCCAAGGAACTCCACCAGCTCGCCCACCGACCGCTCCCCGTCCAGCAACTGGCAGAGGATCAGCAGCCGGTGCCGGTTGGCCAGCGACTTGAGCAACTCGCTGGCCCGGTCAGCCGCGCCGTGCATGGCGTCGAGGTCGAGTTTCATACTTGCGAAGCTACGCATCTTCGAATATATTGTCAAGCCAGCCGGCCCCCATACGGGGCGGCCGGCGCGGAACGGCGAAAAGGGGTCCAGCGTGAGACTGCTCGGCATCGGACGGCCCGGCGGACGGAGGCAGGCAATCTGGCCCTCCCCCGCGCACCCGGCACTGATCCAGATCAGTGTGACCCGCTCCGCCCCGTCTATCCTCCGAACAGGCGCCGTTTCCGGCCCTGCCGGACAACCCAAAGCGAATGAGGAACGTCATGGCTGAGGTGGTGATCCTGGGGGCCGGTCTCGGCGGCACCCTGGCGGCTTTCGAAACCGCCGAGCAACTCCGCGCGGAAGACCGGGTCACCCTGATCGGCCAGGGCAACGCCTTCCAGTTCACTCCCTCCAACCCCTGGGTCGCGGTGGGCTGGCGCGAGCGCCGGGATATCGAGGTCAATCTGGAACGGGTGACCAAGCGGAAGAACATCCGTTTCCTCCCCCAGGGCGCCGCGCGCGTGCACCCAGGGGAGAACCGGGTTGAGCTCACGGACGGGCAGAGCGTCGCCTACGACTACCTGGTGATCGCCACCGGGCCCGACCTCGCGTTCGACGAGATCCCCGGCTTCGGGCCGGAAGGCCACACCGTCTCGATCTGCCAGACCGGCCACGCCGAGCAGGCCCGCGCGGCGTTCGAGGCGTTCTGCGCCAACCCCGGCCCGATCGTGGTGGGCGCGGTGCAAGGCGCGTCCTGCTTCGGTCCGGCCTACGAGTTCGCCTATATCCTCGACACCGAGCTCCGGAAGCGGAAGATCCGCAACCGCGTGCCGATGACCTACATCACCCCCGAACCCTATATCGGCCATCTCGGCCTCGACGGCGTCGGCGATACCAAGTCGCTGATGGAAAGCGAATTCCGCCA
>JAJZVS010000220.1 GCA_021845555.1 Pseudomonadota bacterium | reverse complement strand
TGATCTCGGCGTCCGGATGATGGCGGCGAATGGCCGCGAAGGGGCCGAGCGACAGCACCACATTGCCGAGGGCGCTGAGCTTGATGACCAGGATGCGCGTGGGCGGAATGGGACGGTCCTGCGGGGCGAGGAAGGGGTCGGTGGCGCCGGCCGCGTTGTAGCCGCTGCGCCGGGCCGGGCAAAGCGCCGGCCGCCCTCAGGTGGCAGGGGCGGGCCGCCGGCGCAGCAGGAAGCGCTGGCGCCCGTCCAGCACCAGCACGCCCGCCTGGTTGTGCACGGTGCTGTGCATCCCCACCACGCCGGTGCCGCGGTTGGGCGACAGTTCGTCGATCTCGAGGGCCGGATAGAGCGTATCGCCGGCCACCACCGGGTGCAGGAAGCGGCTCGACTGCTCCAGGAAGCCCAGCAGCGAGTCCTCGACCAGGAACGGGAACAACCCGGCGCCGGGGGCGGTCGCGGCGAGGGTCTGGAACCCGTGCGCCAGCAGGCCGGGCAGACCGCGCGCCTGGCAGAACGGCAGGTCGTAGTGGATCGGATGGCGATCGCCGCTGACCGCCTGGAAGGCGAGGAACACCGCCTCCGTCATGGTCCGGCTGGGGAGCACGAAGCGCTCGCCGAGGCGGAAATCCTCGAACCAGCGCTGCGCCGCCACCATCCGGTGCGCGGCGGGATCGAAACTCATACCGCCCCGGCCGCGCGCAGCGCCGCGATGTCGGCGCAAGCGTAGCCGAGTTCGCCCAGCACGGCGTCGGTATCGGCGCCGAGCGCGGGGACCGGGCCCATCGCCGCCTCCACATCCTCGAAGGTCACCGGCGGCAGCAGGGCACGGATCGGTCCGCCTTGGGTGAGCACCTCGCGCCAGCGGTCGCGGGCGGCGAACTGCGGATGCTCCCACACCTCGGCCGGCCCGTTCAGCCTGCCGTTGGCGATGCCGGCGCGATCGAGCAGCGCGGTCACCTCGGCCGAGGTCATGTCGGCGAACCGCGCCTCGATCAGCGCCGTCAACGCGGGCTTGTGCCGGCCGCGGGCGGTATTGGTGGCGTAGCGCGGATCGGCGATCAGGTCCGGTTGGCCCATGACCTCGGTGCAGAACACCGCCCACTCGCGATCGTTCTGCAAGCCGAAGATCACCTGCCCATCCTTGGTCCGGTGCGCGCCGTAGGGGGCGAGCAGCGGATGGCTGGTCGCCACCCGCGGAGTCAGGGTGCCGTCATAGGCGTAGCGCAGCACCTGCGCGGTCATCCATTCGCTCACCGCATCGAGCATCGCCACCTTGATATGCGCCCCCATCGGCTGCCCCCCCTTGGCGCGCGCGCGCCGCAGCAGGGCCGCCAGCACCCCCGCCTGGGCGTACATCCCGGTGGCGATATCGGCGATCGAGATGCCGACGCGGGAGGGTTCCTCGGGCGTGCCGGTCACGCTGATCAGCCCCGATTCGGCCTGGATCAGCAGGTCGTAGGCCTTCTTCCGCGCATACGGCCCGCTGTCGCCGTAGCCCGAAATGTCGCACAGCACGAGGCCGGGGTTCGCCGCCGCCAGCTTCTCCCACATGAGGCCGAGCCGGGCGGTCGCGCCGGGGGCGAGATTCTGCACCAGCACGTCGGCGCCGGCGACCAGCCGGCCGAGCACCTCCCGTCCCCGGGGATGCTTCACGTCCAGCGTCAGGCTGCGCTTGCCGCGGTTGAGCCAGACGAAGAAGCTCGACTGACCGCGCACGAACGTGTCGTAGCCGCGGCCGAAATCGCCTTCTCCGACGCGCTCGATCTTGATCACCTCGGCGCCGAGATCGGCCAGGTGGCGCGTGCAGATCGGCGCCGCCACGGCATGTTCGAGCGCGACGACGCGCAGGCCTTCCAACGGAAGCACGATCGGACCCCTCCCCTCTGCCATTGCCCTTCGCCCGGGCGGGGGGCAGCACAATCGGTCCACGCCGGCTTGTCAAAGCCGCCCGGGGCAGGAGGCCGGCCCCCTGCCCCGCGCGGGAGAGGTCAGTCCGCCGCCGCGCCGGCGAGGGTGGGGGTTTCTTCGCCCAGGCTGTGTTGCGTCAGCAGCAGCGACACCGCCGCGCCGAACAGCGCCAGCACTCCGGCGAGCACGAAGGCCGAAGTGAAGCTGCCGGTCATCTGCACGATGTAGCCAGTGACGATCGGCGCCAGCAGGCCGAACACGTTGCCGCCCAGCACCATGAAGGCGAAGGCCCGGCCGCTGTCGGCGGGCGAGCGCAGCAGGTCGCTCGCCAGCGCCGCGTTGGTCGCGGTCGCGGTGCTGGAGAAGCTGATCGGCAGGATGGTCAGCAGCACCACCAGCGCCAGCGACTGCACGAACGGGATCAGCATGCCCATCGCGGTCAGCAGCAGGCAGGCGACCACCACCAGCCGCCGCTTGCCGCTGCGCAGGGTCGCCGGGGTGAGCGCCGCGTCGCCCACCCAGTTGGTCAGCACGATCAGCAGCGTGCCGGCATAGAACGGCACCGCGGTGAACACGCCGGATTTCATGATCGACAGATGCCGCACGGTTTCCAGATAGTCGGGCAGCCAACTGAGGTACAGATACAGCGAATACACGGCGCAGCCCTGGGAGATCGCCAGACCCCACATGGACGGCGAGCGCAGCAGCCCGCGATACCCGACGCCGTCATGCACCGGCGGCGCCTCCCCGGCGTGGCGCTCGGCAAGGATGCGCTGGCGTTCCGGCTCGGGAATCCAGCTGGTGCGCTCGGGGGAGGAGACGAGCGCGCTCCAGACCACCACCCAGATCAGCCCGACCGCCCCGGTGGCGACAAAGGACCAGCGCCAGGAAGTCGCCTGGATAATCCAGGCCACCGCGGGGGCGGCGAGCGCCGGACCAAGCAGCGAGCCGGCCTGGATCGCGCCCACCGCGCGCCCGCGTTCCTTGTACGGCGCCCAGTCGCGTACCGCGCGATAGCTGACCGGGAAGGTCGGCGCCTCCCCGACGCCAAGGCCGAGCCGGGTGAGCAGCAGCGTGGTGAACCCGGTCGCGGCGCCGCTGAGCGCCTGGGCGACGGACCACACCGCGGCGCCGATCGCGGCCATGCGATGCACGCCGAGACGATCGACCAACTGCCCGCTGGGCAGCATCATCACCACGTAGGCCCAGAGGAACGAAGAGAACAGATAGCCGAGCGCGACCGGCGAAAGATGGAACTCCTGCGCCACGCTGTGCCCGGCGAGCGACATGTTCACCCGGTCCACGTAACAGACGGCGTTGAACAGGAACAAAAGAAAATAGACCCAGAAGCGGCGTCGGGTCATGGCGGCGTTTCCCCCTTGGTTTTGCGCGGCCGGCATTGCGCGTGCCGGTCCTGAACGATTCGCGTTGCCCGCCGGCACCGCGCCAGCGGGACGGCAACTCTGGCCGGGGGCATTGATCCAGGTCAATCGTTGCGTCGGTGCCGGATCGGCCCCGCCGCTCCGCCCTGCGGCCGGGGGCGATCGTGTTTGCCGCGCGAACGGACGGTCTGCCGGGGCAGACCCAACCCGGCGGGCGGCTGATAGCCCCCGCAGCCTTACGACAGGGTCAGATCAGCCCGCCGGCGTCGGCGGCACGGGTCACGTGCCGGTCCACCCATTCGGCGACCAGACGGCGCGCCTCGGTCTCCGACGCCTCGGGGTGGTGGATGCGATAGAGCGTGGTGCAGGCCTGGAACGCCGGCATGTCGTCGATGCCGAACTGGCGCAGTTCCGCATAGGCGGTGACCACGGCGCGCTCGCAGCGGCGCGCGATCAGGCTGGTCTCGTGGCCCATGCCGGACTGGCCCCTGGGTGCGATCGGATCTTGTGCATGCAGGGACGATAGGGGGGGCCCAACCGGGCGGCAAGGGGCACGCGCCCCCTTGAGCCGGGGGGCGGCGCAGGCGCACACTCCGGCCCTGCCCCTTATCCTGTCCGGAACCCTCCGCATGTCCCAGGCTACCAGCGCCGGTCCTTTCCACGCCGGCCGGCATTTCCTGCAGATCCCCGGCCCCACCAACGTGCCGGACCGGGTGCTGCGGGCGATCGACCGGCCGACCATCGACCATCGCGGACCGGATTTCGGCCGGCTGGGGCGCGAGGTGCTCGCCCATCTGCGCCTGGTGTTCCAGACCGAAGGCGCGGTGGTGATCTATCCCGCCTCCGGCACCGGGGCGTGGGAGGCGGCGCTGACCAACACGCTGTCGCCCGGCGACAGCGTTCTGATGTGCCGCACCGGCTGGTTCGCCACGCTGTGGAACGAGATGGCGAGCCGGCTCGGCCTGGTCCCGATCTTCCTGGATACCGACTGGCGGCGCGGCGCCGACCCGGCGGCGATCGGGGCGGCGTTGGCCGGCGACCGCGACCACCGCATCAAGGCGGTCTGCGTGGTACACAACGAAACCTCCACCGGCTGCACCTCGCGCATCGACGAAGTGCGCGCGGCGATCGATGCGGCGAAGCATCCGGCGCTGCTGCTGGTCGATACCATCTCGTCGTTGGCCTCGATCGACTACCGGCACGACGAATGGGGCGTGGACGTTACGGTAGCGGGTTCGCAGAAGGGGCTGATGCTGCCGCCGGGCCTGTCGTTCAACGCGGTCAGCGCCAAGGCGCTGGCGGCGGCCGAGCATGCGAAGCTGCCGCGCAGCTACTGGGACTGGCGGCCGATGCTGGAGGCGAACAAGACCGGCTATTTCCCATACACCCCGGCCACCAACCTGCTCTATGGCCTCAACGAGGCGACGGCGATGCTGCTGGAGGAGGGGCTGGCCAACGTGTTCGCCCGCCACGACCGTCATGCCGAGGCGACCCGCCGCGCGGTGCGCGCCTGGGGGCTGGAGGTGCAGTGCGCCGACCCGCGGCATTATTCCTCGTCGCTGACCGCGGTGCGGCTGCCGGAAGGCCACAGCGCCGACGGCTTGCGCGCGGTGATCCTGGAGCGGTTCAACATGAGCCTGGGCAACGGGCTCGGGATCCTGAAGGACCGGGTGTTCCGCATCGGCCATCTGGGCGATTTCGGCGATCTGCAGCTGCTCGGCACCTTGGGCGGCGTGGAGATGGGGCTGCGCGCGGCCGGTGTGCCGCATCGGGCGGGTGGCGTGCAGGCGGCGATCGACTATCTGGCGGGGAACGCCTGAGGCGGCCCGGGCGGGCTTCCGCCGGGGCGGATTTGCCTGTATGAGCTTGCGCAGACGGACCCGTAGCTCAGCTGGATAGAGCGTCGCCCTCCGAAGGCGAAGGTCGCACGTTCGAATCGTGTCGGGTCCGCCAATCTTTTCAATGGGTTGTGGTGCCTCTGCCGAGGCGGGAAACCATCCTAGCTAGCAGATAGCTAGCAGGAAGCGCCGGAAGCGAGCCACCCAAGCCCGCGGAGCGCCTGCCCCGTAGCCCGTTCACCCTCCGGCGGTCCGTCGCATCCATCATCCCTCGATCATCACCGTGAAAATGGGCCGGGGATCGACCGGCGCACCGTCCTCGCCGAGCAGCTCGGTCGGCTGCCTCGGTCGGCCCCATCCGCGGTCAAGCAGCGCCTGGCACGCAGCCACGCTCGCACGGGGATCGTCCGATTGCATCCAGTACGCCAGTCGCGCGACCGCCGCAGGCGTGTGCTGGCGTGCAGCCTCGATCACGTCGCGCACAGCCTTGGGCCGGCCCCCTGGGTTACCGGACTGGCCGGCCTGAAATGTTCCCGGGCGCGCCATCGTTCACCTCACGGCGGCTGTTCTCAGGTTCAACCCGCAGTACTTAGCATGCCAGCGTTGCGTCGTGCACCCTAGGCCAGCAATCAGACAGTGCGTCAGCGGCCCGGCAGCGTCAGTCGAGACTCGGAGCAGCGCAGCGTCATTCGGTTCTCCCCTGTCGGATCGCCTTGATGGCTTTGCGGAATCCGAGCCAAGGCGGACAGCGATTCCGATTGATCCCGGACAGCCCTGAGGAGGGCGTCCAGGGCCGAGGTCGGCGATCTGATGACCGGTAGCGTGGTCCTCAGAGCAGGAGGAACACGATGCCAGCCGAGAGATTGTCGATGAGGAAAGTACGAGAGGTTCTGCGCCTGCGGCACGCAAGCGGCGCGAGCGTGCGGATGATCGCGCGCTCGGTTGGTGTCGGGCACACGACCATGGCCGAATACCTGCGGCGAGCGGCGGTGCTCGGGATTACCAGGCCAGTGCCGGCGGCGCTCGACGACGCCGCGCCGACCGTGAAACCATCGGACAGCCCGCGCCGTCCGGGAGGAGCGCACGTCAGCCCGCTCGGGACCCGAAACTCCGTGCCAATCCCTCAACGAGCGGTATCGGATCGAAGCCGAGCAGGCGGCGGGCCGGGGCAATGTCGAAGGCACGATCCTCCCCCAGGCGGCGGATCTCGTCCGGCCCCACCCGCGGTAGGCCCGGGATGGCGCGGGCGAGCGGTGCCAGCGCGCGTAGCAAAGGAAGCGGCAGCGGCAGGATTCGCGGGCGCGGCAGGCCGGCGGCGGCTGCCACCGCGCGCACGAAATCGGCGTAGCGGAGCGGCGTCGGCCCGGCGATCACGAGCGTCTCCGCCGCTTCCCAG
>JAJZVS010000219.1:1320-6524 GCA_021845555.1 Pseudomonadota bacterium | reverse complement strand
ATTTGCATGAAGGACAGTGTCTATGACCAATCCGCCGCCCGCCTCCCCGGCCGACCGGCTGGCTTCCCTGCGCCGGGTTCTCGCCGCCGAGGGGCTGGCCGGCTTCATCGTGCCCCGCGCCGACGAGCACCTGGGCGAGTATGTCCCCGCCGCGGCGGAGCGGCTGGCCTGGCTGACCGGTTTCACCGGCAGCGCCGGGCTGGCCGCGGTGCTGGCCGATCGCGCCGCCGTGTTCACCGATGGGCGCTACGTGCTGCAACTCGCCGCCGAGACCGATCCGGCGCTATGGGAGCGCGGGCACGCGACCGAGCAGCCGCCGCCCGACTGGCTGCGGCGCCATGCGCCGGCGGGCGGGACGATCGGCTACGACCCGATGCTGATCAGCGAGGAGGGCCTCGCGCGCTATGCCGCCGCCGGTCTCACCCTGCGCGCGGTGGCGGCGAACCCGATCGACGCGGTGTGGACCGACCGGCCCGCACCGCCGGCCGCCCCGGCGCGGCCGCATCCGCTGGCCTGGGCCGGCCGCGCCTCGGCCGACAAGCGCGCCGATATTGCGGCCGTGCTGCGCGCGGCCGGGCAGGCGGCGGCGGTGATCACCGATCCGGCCTCGCTCGCCTGGCTGCTGAATATCCGCGGTACGGACGTGCCGTTCACCCCCTTCGCGCTCGGCTTCGCGCTGGCGCATGCGGATGCGCGCGTCAGCCTGTTCATGGATGCGGCGAAGCTGGACGCGGCTACCCGCGCCTGGCTCGGCAACGAGGTCAGCGTGGCGGATCGGGCCGCGCTCGCCCCCGCGCTCGCCGCGCTGAAGGGCAAGAAGGTGCGGGTCGATCCCGCCGGGGCGCCGGTGTGGTTCGCGCAGACCCTGCGCGCGGCGGGGGCCGAGGTGGCGGGGGAGGCCGATCCCTGCCTGTTGCCGAAAGCCTGCAAGAACGCGGTGGAGCAGGCCGGCGCCCGCGCCGCCCATGCGCGGGATGCGGTGGCGCTGTGCCGGTTCCTGCACTGGCTGGCCGTCGAGGCCCCGACCGGGCGGCAGACCGAGGCCGCCGCCGCCGCCCGGCTGCTGGCGTTCCGCGCCGCACTGCCGGATTTCCGCGGCGAGAGCTTCCCGGCAATCTCGGGGGCCGGGGAGCACGGCGCGATCATTCACTACCGCGTCACGCCGGAAACCGACCGGGCGATCCGCCCCGACGAGGTCTATCTGATCGATTCCGGCGCCCAGTTCCCCGACGGCACCACCGACGTGACCCGCACGGTCTGGACCGGGCCGGGCGCGGCGCCGGCGCGGCTCCGCCAGCACGTCACGCGCGTGCTGCAAGGCCATATCGCCATCGCCACGCTGGTCTTCCCCGAGGGCGTCGGCGGGGCGCATCTGGACGCTTTCGCGCGCCGGGCGCTGTGGCAGGCGGGGCTCGACTACGACCACGGCACCGGCCACGGGGTCGGCAGCTATCTTTCGGTGCACGAGGGGCCGGTCAGCCTCTCGCGCCTCGCCCGCCCGGTGCCGATCGCCGCTGGGATGGTGCTGTCGGACGAGCCGGGCCTCTATCTGCCGGGCGAATACGGCATCCGGCTGGAGAACCTGCTGCTGGTGCAGCCGGCCGCGGTCGGGGACGGGGCGCGGAAGTTCCTCCGCTTCGAGACGCTGACCCTGGCGCCCTTCGACCGCCGGCTGATCGACCCGGCGCTGCTGACGCCGGCCGAGCGCGCCTGGCTGGACGCCTACCACGCGCGCGTGCTGGCCGAGGTCGGGCCGGGTCTCGACCCGGCGGCGCGGGCGTGGCTGACGGCGGCGTGCGCGCCGCTATGACGCGGGGTTGGTGGGGCGGCCGCGCGCCGAATGCGGCTCATGCCGACCGCCGCTGACCCATTCTTCAAGGGTCAACTTCGGTCGGTATGACGGGGGAATTGCAGGGCCAGCACGTCCAGCCCCTCGGGGCCGGCGGTGGCGGCGAGGCCCGCTTCTTCGGGGGTGACGAACAGGAGCGAGAGCGGCGCCAGCGCGGTACCGTCGTGGTCCAGCCGGCCGCCCAGCACCAGCCAGTACTGCCCGGCGCCGGCCGCCGGATCGGGGCCGGTCAGTGCCGCGCCCGCGCCCAGCCGGTAGCGCCAGGCGGCGAGGCCGTCCGGCTCGGCGGTCAGGACCGGGATCGCGTCCGGGGTCCCGGCGCGGATCGCGCCGTGCGGCAGCGCGAGCGGCGGGGCCACCGCTTCCCGATAGGTGCGCGGGCGGGGCAGTTCGGCGCGCGCGCCGGGCATGTAGCGCGCGCCGGGGTCCCAGCCGTTGCGCAGCGTGAAGTAGGTCACGCCGTCCGCCCCGGCGCGGATCGGGCCGTAGGGGGAGTAGGCGCCGGTGAAATGCACGGTGACCGGCGCGACCTCGTGCCGGCCGAGCGTCCCTTCCCCGGCCACCATCACCTGGAACTGGTCGGCCTGGTGGAAATGCGCGCCGACCGTCTGATCCGCGTCCTGCTCGACCAGGAAGGCCATCGGGTAGAGCGCGCCTTGCGGCGGCGGTCCGCCGGGATCGGGGCGGTAGCGGTTCGCGCCGAGATAGGTGGAGTGCCAGAACCCCACCCCGTTCGAAGCGGCGCGGCGGCGGGTGGCGTGCGCGGCCGCGGCGGCGGCGATCACAGGCATGGCAGTTCCTCCCGTTGCGGGACGGCGGCGCAGTCCGCGCAGGTCCCCTCGGCTTCGATGGTCGCGGCGCCCACGGTGAACCCGGCGCGGCCGGCGGCGTGGGCGAGCGCGTGGGCGAGTTCGGGGTCTTCCAGCTCGGTCACCCGGCCGCAGCCGCGGCAGATCAGGAACTGGGCGGCGTGGCCGGCCTCCGGCGGGTCGTGGGCGATGCAGCCGACGAAGGCGGCGCGGCGGGCGAGGCGGTGGATCAGCCCGTGTTCGGCCAGGAACTCGATCGCGCGATAAACCGTGGGCGGGGCGGCGGAGTGCCGGGTGCGGCGCAACCGATCCAGCAGGTCGTAGGCGCCGGCGGGGGCGGGCGCGTCCAGGATGAGGCCGAGCACCTCGCGGCGGATCTCGGTCAGGCGGGCGCCGCGGGCGGCGCAGATCGCCCGCGCCCGGTCCAGCGCCTGTTCGGTGCGGGGGGAGAACCCGCCGTCGTGCATCGGGCGCGTCCTTTCGCTCGCCGTGCCAGGGGTGCAGGATAGCATGCATGAGCCAACCCGCTACCGCATCCCCCGTGGCGCCGGCCGACGTGCTGGCGGCCATTGCATTCGGCCCCGACGGGCTGGTGCCCGCCGTGGCGCAGCAGCACGACAGCGGCGAAGTGCTGATGCTGGCCTGGATGAACGCCGCGGCGGTGGCGGAGACGCTGACCACCGGACGGGTCTGCTATTTCAGCCGCTCGCGCGGGAAGCTGTGGCGGAAGGGCGAAAGCTCGGGCCAGGTGCAGCGGCTGGTGGAACTGCGGATCGATTGCGACGGGGACGCGGTGCTGCTGCTGGTCGATCAGCACGGGGTGGCGTGCCACACCGGGCGGCGGTCGTGCTTCTTCCGGGCGGCGCGGGGGGGCGGGCTGGTGGAGATCATGGCGCCGGAGGTGTCGGAGGAGGCGCTGTATGGGGCGGGGCACGCGGGACATGGGGCGGCGGGAGGCGGCGCCACGTAAGCCGGCGGTGACGCTGTACCCAGTTAGACCGCGGTCCGATGCAGCAGCGCCGGTCGGGCAGTGACGCAACGACCGGTCACGCAAAACGCCCCCCCTCACCCAAACAACCCCGCGAGCAGATAAGCCGCCCCCGCCGCCAACCCGCCCACCACGAGGGTCTGCACCGCCGAGCGCACCCGGTTCAGCCCGGTGAACTGCCCCTTCACGCCCCCGAACAGCAGCAGCGCCACCCCGGTCACCAGGACCGAGACCCGCAGCGCCACCCCGATATCCCGCGTGAAGATATACGGCCCCAGCGGGATCAGCCCGCCCACCAGATAGGACAGCCCGATCGTCGCCGCGCTGACCGGCGCGCGCCGCGGGTCCGGCCGTTCCAGCCCCAGTTCGAACCGCATCATGAACTCGACCCAGTGCTGCCGCTCGGCGGTGATCGCCTGCGTCACCAGGCGCAACGGCTCGCCCTCCAGCCCGTAGCGGCCGAGGATGTCCCCTACCTCCAGTACCTCCCGCTCCCGCATCGCATCGATCTCGCGCCCCTCCCGCGCCTCCTCCGAGGCGTAGTGCTCGGCATCGGTGCGCGCGGCCAGATAGCCGCCGAGGCCCATGGCGATCGCCCCGGCGGCGATTTCCGCGAGCCCCGCGGTCACGATCACGCTGGTGTTCGACACCGCGGCCGACAGCCCGGCGGCCAGCGCGAACGGCACGGTCAGACCGTCCGCCATGCCGATCACCACGTCGCGCACGGTCTCGGACGCGGTGAAGTGCTTCTCGATATGCGGCGTGGCGGGCATGCTGCCGGCTCCTGCGTTGTTTCGTGCCGGCCGGCGGCGTCAATCCTCGGCCCGTTTGCGCCCGCTGACCATCGCCGCCGCCAGGTTCTCGCGATGCACGATACTCGCCAGCCCCACGCCGAGGATATGCAGGATCACCAGCCCAAGCGTGATGTTGGCCAGCGTGCCGTGCAGTTCGCCGAGCGCGCTCTCCTTTTCTTCCGCCCCTCGCTTTGCCGCCCCGCCGTTTTCGTCCCCGTTGGCATACGCGCTCGTCACCACGGGGCCGGCCGCGAGCAGCCCCTTGCCCTGGTCGCCATAGGCAACAAGGCCGGTGCCGACGGTCGCGGCCAGCGAGGCCAGCAGCAGGAACACCATTGCCCCGCCAGCGGGGCTATGGCCCAGATAGCGCCGCGCCTGCCCGCGCAGCAGCCCGAACAGGTAGCGCAGCGCGACGACCGGACCGTAAGCGAAATCGCTGAACCTCGCGTGCCGCGGCCCGACAAAGCCCCAGGCCACGCGCAGAACCACGATCGCGCCCACCGCATAACCGCCCCAGACATGCAGAAGATCCGGCCCGCCGGACTCCTCCTCCGCGCTGAGATAGGCGACCGCGAACCCGGCCACGAGCGCCCAGTGCCCGAAGCGCACCAGCGGATCCCACACGATCACCTTGGACGCCTGCCTGCTTTCCGACATACCCGGATCTCCATCCTGCATCGCGCGCCGAAACGACGGCTATGGCTGCGGCTGCGGCGTAGTGCCGACGCTCGGCGGCAGCAGCGGCAAAATCACCTGCGGCTGAT
>JAJZVS010000219.1:0-1310 GCA_021845555.1 Pseudomonadota bacterium | reverse complement strand
AGGAAGGCGGTGACCTTGTCGATCTCCGCGCCGGTCAGCCGCGCGCCAAGCTGGCTGGTGCCCATCACCGACACGGCCAGCTTCAGGTCCCACGCCTGGCCGGTGTGGAAATAGGGCGCGGTCAGCGCGATGTTGCGCAAGGTCGGCACTTTGAAGACGTATTCGTCGCCCGGCGTCTTGGTGACCATGAAGCGGCCCGTGTCCTCGGGCGGCAGCAGGCTGGCGCCAGGCTTGGTGATCACCCCGAACGGCGCGTACATCCCCCCGCCGATGTTGATCCCGTTGTGGCAGCTCGCGCAGCCCTTCTGCATGAACAGCGCGAGGCCCTCCTTCTGGACCGGCGACAGCGCTTTCTCGTCGCCGCGGAGGAACCGGTCGAAGGGCGCGTTCGGCGTGATCAGCGTCGCCTCGAACACCGCGATCGCCTTCTGCACGTTGGCGAGGGTGATCGGATCCTTCTCGCCCGGGAAGGCCTTCTCGAATGCCGGGAGGTAGCCCGGGATTCCCTTCAGCTGCTCGGCGACATGCGCCGCGGGCGAGGCCATCTCCACCGGGTTGACGATCGGCCCGCCGGCCTGCGCTTCCAGGTCCTTGGCCCGTCCGTCCCAGAATTGCGCCGTGTCGAACACGGCGTTGAACACCGTGGGGGCGTTGCGCCCGCCATGCTGCCAGCGATGACCGAGCGAGGTCGGCTCGGCATCGGCGCCGCCGAGACCGATGTTGTGGCAGGAACTGCAACTGATCGTGTGGCTCGCGGACAGGCGCGGGTCGAAATACAGCATCTTGCCGAGCTCGACCTTGGCGGGGGTCGCCGCGTTGCCAGGAAGGGCCGGTGGCTGAGTCGGGATCGGCTTGAACTGCTGCCGTGCCTGCGCCAGCAGATCGGTCTGCGCGACGGCAGGGGAGGCCAACAGGCACCCGAGCGAGAGCATGGCAACCGCGCTGTGTCTGAACATGGAGATGTTTCCTTTGTTCCGCGCCGGCCCGGCGCATCGCGGGTTCGGGACAGTGCATAAGCCGGTCTGTGACGCCCCCCCCTGTTGGCTGGCCGAAGCCGGACGGACGGCCGCGCGATGCGGCGCGGCTCCGTCGGGATGGGGCATGGCCTTCGGGGCCCAGGATCGGGCCGCCGCGTCACGCCGCGATCAGCAGACGCAGAATGCCGGCCGCCGGCCGCAAGTGCATTGAGGTATGTCAATTTATTCGGGACGAACCCTGCGCCCATATCCCGGCTGGCAATCCGGGGTAGCATCCGCCCATGACCCCGCCCCAGGCTTCCGCCCCGCCCCCGGATCACGCCCCGCCGCTGA
>JAJZVS010000218.1 GCA_021845555.1 Pseudomonadota bacterium | reverse complement strand
TGCGATGCGCTCGCTGCAGAAGGCGATGGCCTGGGACGAGGAACGCTTCGGGCTGGAATACGATCTCGATGTGTTCAACATCGCCGCCGTGGCGGATTTCAACATGGGGGCGATGGAGAACAAGGGTCTCAACGTCTTCAACACGAAATACGTGCTGGCGAAGCCGGAGACCGCGACCGACGGCGATTACCAGGGCATCGAGTCCGTCATCGCCCACGAGTATTTCCACAACTGGACCGGCAACCGCGTGACCTGCCGCGACTGGTTCCAGTTGTCGCTGAAGGAGGGGCTCACGGTCTATCGCGACCAGGAGTTCACGATGGACCAGGGCTCGCCGGCGGTGAAGCGGATCGCCGACGTGCGCGCGCTGCGCGCGGCGCAGTTCCGCGAGGACGCGGGGCCCCTCGCCCACCCGGTGCAGCCGGACCGCTACGAGGCGATCGACAATTTTTATACCGCGACGATCTACAACAAGGGCGCCGAGGTGATCCGGATGATGGCAACCATCATCGGGCGGGCGGCGTTCCGCCGCGGGATGGATCTGTATTTCGCCCGTCACGACAACCAGGCGGTGACGATCGACGATTTCGTCGCCGCGATGGCGGATGCCTCCGGCGTGGATCTGTCGCGTTTCAAGCTGTGGTACCATCAGGCCGGCACGCCGGAAGTCACGATCGCGGACGCCTACGATCCGGCGACGCGGCGCTATCGGTTCGGCATCGCGCAGCGCACGCCGCCGACGCCGGGCCAGCCGGACAAGCAGCCGCTGGTGATCCCGATCGCGCTCGGCCTGCTGGATGCCGACGGGGCGGAACTGCCGCTGCGCCTGGCCGGGGAGGCCAGCGCGACGGCCGGGACGCGCGTGCTGCTGGCGGATCGCGCCGAGACCGACTTCGTGTTCGTGGATGTGCCCGGCCCGCCGGTGCCCTCCCTGCCGCGCGGCTTCTCCGCGCCGGTGAAGCTCGCCGGCCTGGCGCCGGAGCGGCTTCGGTTCCTGGCCGCGCACGATACCGATCCGTTCGTGCGCTGGGATTCGGGCCAGCACTATGCCGCGTTGCGGCTGCTGGAGATGGCGGCGTCCTGGCGGGGCGGGCACCCGATCGCGGTCGATCCGGGGATGATCGACGCCGCGGCCGCGACGCTCGCCGGCGCCGCCGCCGATCCGGCGTTCGCCGCCGAAGCGCTGAGCCTGCCGGGCGAGGCGTTCCTGGCCGACCAGCAGGAGATCGTCGATCCCGACGCGCTCCATGCGGCGCGGGAGGCGGCGCGGCGCGCGATCGGCCTGGCGCTGCACGAGGACTTGCGCCACGCCTATGCCCATCTTGCCGATCCGGGGCCGTACCGGATCGACGGGGCGGCGATCGGACGGCGGGCGTTGCGCAACACCTGCCTGGCGTATCTGGTGGCGGCCGGCGATCCGGACAGCGTGCGGCTGGCGAAAGCGCAGTTCGATGCCGGCGCCAACATGACCGATACGCTGGCGGCCCTGTCGATCCTGGCGAACGTCGCCTGTCTGGAGCGTGAGGCGGCGCTCGCCGCGTTCCATGCGCGCTGGCACGGGGATGCTCTGGTGCTCGACAAATGGTTCGCGATCCAGGCGATGTCGGCGCTGCCCGAGACCGGCGCGGCGGTGCGGGCGCTCGCCGCGCATGCGGATTTCGACCTGCGCAACCCGAACCGGGTGCGCGCGCTGGTGGGGAGCTTCTCGGCCGGCAACCAGGTGCGGTTCCACGCGGTATCGGGGGACGGCTACCGGTTCCTGACGGAGACGATCCTGGCGCTCGATCCGATGAACCCGCAGGTGGCGGCCCGGATGGTCTCGGCGCTCGGGCAATGGCGGCGGATGGACGCGGGGCGGCAGGCGCTGATGCGCGGGGAACTGCAGCGCGTGCTGGAGGCGCCGGGACTGAGCCGGAACACGCGGGAGATGGTGGGGCGAAGCCTGGCGGCGTAGGGATCGCGCCCCCAACACGCCGGAAGGGACCGTCGGAACCGCCCCGCCGGCGCGATCCCGCTTGCGTCCGGCCGGAGGAGCGGCCAATGATGCCGGGTCCGAACCCGAAGAGACCATCTTCATGCCCGCCAACGGTAATGCCGCACTGTTTTTCGTTGATCGCCACGCCGCCGCCGGGCGCGGCGGGCGGCTGGCCTTCGTCGATCCCGCCCGGCGCCTGACCTACGACGCGCTGCGGGCCGAGAGCGCCCACTTCGCCGCCGGCCTGGCCGCGGAGGGCATCGGGCGGGAGCGGCGGGTCGCGCTGGCGCTGCTGGATACGGTGGATTTCCCGATCGCCTTCTGGGGCGCCATCCGTGCCGGCGTGGTGCCGGTGCCGGTCAACACGCTGCTCACCCCCGACCAGACCGCCTATATCCTGGCCGACAGCCGGGCCGAGGCGCTGATCGTGTCCACCCCCCTGCTGCCCGCGCTGCGCCCGCTGCTGTCCGCCCTGCCCGATCTGCGCCGCATCGTGCTGGTCGCCCCGGATGGGGCGCCGGTCACGTCCGAGTGTCCGCGCGAGGTCGGCTGGGCCGATTTCCTTGGCCCCGCCGGCGGCGCCATCCCCGACCCGGTGGCGTGCTCGCCGGACGAGGTCGCCTTCTGGCTCTATTCCTCGGGCTCCACCGGCCAGCCGAAGGGTGCGCGGCACGTTCATTCCAGCCTGCGCGCCACCGCGGATACCTATGCCGCGCAGGTGCTGGGGATCCGCCCGGACGATCTGATGTTCTCGGCGGCCAAGCTGTTCTTCGCCTACGGTCTCGGCAACGGCATGACCTTCCCGATGTCGGTCGGCGCCGCCACCGTGCTGCTGCCGGACCGGCCGACGCCGGACGCGGTGCTGGCAACCCTGGCCTCGTTCCAGCCGAGCATCTTCGGCGGCGTGCCGACGCTGTATGCGGGGCTGGTCGCGCACCCGGGCCTCAGCCAGGGCGCCGGCTCGGCCCGCCTGCGCCGCTGCATCTCCGCCGGGGAGGCGCTGCCGGAAGCGGTCGGGACGCGCTGGACGGAGACGGTGGGGGTGGAGATTCTCGATGGTCTCGGCTCCACCGAGATGCTGCACATCTTCCTCTCCAACGCGCCGGGCGCGGTGCGCTACGGCACCACCGGCCGCGCGGTGCCCGGCTACGAGGTGCGGATCGTCGATCCCGACGGCAGGGACGTACCGGACGGCGATCCGGGGGAGCTGATCGTGCGCGGCCAATCGGCGGCCGACGGCTACTGGAACCAGCGGGAGAAAAGCCGCCTCACCTTCCGCGGCGAATGGACCTGGACCGGCGATACCTATGTGCGCGAGCCGGACGGAAGCTACCGCTACTGCGGCCGGGCCGACGACATGATGAAGGTGGGCGGCATCTGGGTCTCCCCGTTCGAGGTGGAGGGCGCGCTGGTCGCCCATCCGGCGGTGCTGGAGGCGGCGGTGGTGGGCCAGCAGGACGCCGACGGGCTGACCAAGCCCAAGGCCTTCCTGGTGCTGCGGCCCGATTTCGCCGGCACGCCAGCGGCGATTTTGCGCGAGGAGCTGAAGGCGCTCGCGCAGGAGCGCATCGGGGTGTGGAAATACCCGCGCTGGGTCGAAGTGACCGACAGCCTGCCGAAGACCGCCACCGGCAAGATCCAGCGGTTCAAGCTGCGCGAGGGCGGCCCGTGACGGCGGAGCGGCGGACCGCCGATCTGGAACTCGACGGACGGCGGATCGAGGCCGCCTGGTGGGGACCGGGACCGGAGGCAGCGCCCACCCTCGTGCTGCTGCACGAGGGGCTGGGCTCGGTCGGGCTGTGGCGGGACTTCCCGGCGCGGCTGGCGGCGGCCACCGGTTGCGGCGTGTTCGCCTTCTCGCGTTTCGGCTACGGCCGCTCGGCGCCGATCGCCCTGCCCCGCCCGCTCGACTACATGCAGCGCGAGGCGCGGGAGGTGCTGGGGCGGGTGCTGGACGCGGCCGGCGTGCGGCGCGCGGTTCTGGTCGGGCATTCCGACGGCGCCTCGATCGCCGCGCTGTATGGCGCGTATTTTCCCCAGGAACCGCGGATCCTGGGGCTGGCGCTGATGGCGCCGCATTTCTTCGTCGAACCGCTGTCGGTCGAAAGCATCGCCGCGATCCGCCGCCAGTACGGCGAAGGCACGCTGCGCGAGCGGCTGGCGCGCCACCACGACGACGTGGACGGCGCGTTCCATGGCTGGGCCGATGCCTGGCTGGATCCCGGTTTCCCCGCGGTGCTGGAACTGACCGCGGAACTGCGTCGGATCCGCGCCCCGATGCTGATCCTGCAAGGCGGACAGGACCCGTATGGCACCGAGGCGCACGCGAAACTGGCCGAGCGCGAAGTGCCAGCCCCGGTGCGGACGATCCTGCTGACGGCCGGGCATTCCCCGCATATCGAGGCGACCGCCGCCGCGGTTGCCTCGATCGCCGATTTTGCTCGCGAACTGACAGGAGTCCATGCGCATGCGGATTGACTTCCAGACCCACCCCAGCCGCTACCGCCATTGGCGCCTGTCCTGTTCGGGACCGGTGGCCGAGCTGGTGATGGATGTCGATCCCACCGCCTCGCTGTTCCCCGGCTGCGAGCTCAAGCTCAATTCCTACGATCTCGGCGTGGATATCGAACTGGCCGACGCGGTGCAGCGGCTGCGCTTCGAGCATCCGGAGGTGCGCGCGGTGGTGCTGCGCTCGGGCAAGCCGGGCGTGTTCTGCGCCGGCGCCAACATCCGCATGCTCGGGCGCGCCAGCCACGGCCACAAGGTCAATTTCTGCAAATTCACGAATGAAACCAGGCTGGCGATCGAGGAAGCATCGGCCGAATCGCGCCAGCCCTGGCTCGCCGCCGTCTCCGGCGCCGCGGCCGGCGGCGGCTACGAACTGGCGCTCGCCTGCGCGCATATCCTGCTGATCGACGACCGGCGCTCCTCGGTGGCGCTGCCGGAGGTGCCGCTGCTCGGCGTGCTGCCGGCCACCGGCGGGCTGACGCGGCTGACCGACAAGCGCCGCGTGCGCCGCGACCGCGCCGATCTGTTCTGCTGCACGGAGGAAGGCGCGCGCGGGGCCCGCGCGCTCGACTGGCGGCTGGTCGATGAGATCGTGCCGCCCTCGCGCTGGGACGCCGCGGTGGCCGCGCGCGCGCAAGCGCTGGCGGCGGACTCGGACCGGCCGGAACACGCGCGCGGCATCGTGCTGGCGCCGCTGGAACGCCGGTTCACCGACGATGCGGTGCAGTATTCCACGGTCGAGGTCGCACTCGACCGCACCGGGCGCCGGGCGACGATCACGCTGCGCGGGCCCGAGGCGCTGCCGACCGATCTGGCCGGGATCCATGCCGAAGGCTGCGCTTACTGGCCGCTGCGCGCGGCGCGCGAACTCGACGACGCGATCCTGCACCTGCGCAGCAACGAGCCGGCGCTCGGCCTGTGGGTGCTGCGCACCGAGGGCGATCCCGCCGCGGTATTGGCGGCGGATGCGTTGCTGGAGGCGCATGCCGGGGATTGGCTGGTGCGCGAAATCCGCCTGCTGTGGAAGCGCGTGCTGAAGCGGCTCGATGTCACCTCGCGCAGCCTGGTGGCGCTGATCGAGCCGGGGTCGTGCTTTGCCGGCACCCTGGCCGAACTGGCTTTCGCCGCCGACCGCGCCATCATGTTCGCCGGCCCGGCGCCGGGGGGAAACCATGCGCCGGCGCGCCTGGCGCTGAGCCCGCTCAACTTCGGTCCCTACCCGATGGGCAACGGGCTGACCCGGCTGGCGACCCGCTTCCTGGGCGAGCCCGACAGCGTCGGGCGCGCGCACGGCGCGATCGGGGCGGCGCTGGACGCGGCGACGGCGGACGAACTCGGGCTGGTCACCGCGGCGATCGATGCGATCGACTGGGACGACGAACTGCGCGTGATGCTGGAAGAACGCGCGAGTTTCTCGCCCGACGCGCTCTCGGCGATGGAAGCCAATCTGCGCTTCGCCGGGCCGGAGACGATGGAGACGCGCATCTTCGGCCGGCTGTCGGCGTGGCAGAACTGGGTGTTCCAGCGCCCCGGCGCGGTCGGCGAGGCCGGCGCGCTGCACCGCTACGGCAGCGGCGTGAAACCGATATTCGACCCGGAACGGGTCTGAACAAAAGAGCGGAGGCATCAAATGCCCGACGGCATGGCGATCGACTACGACGGGCTCATCCCGAACAACGTCGGCCTCAACGCCGACGCGCGGCTGCGCAAGGCGCTGGAGACCTGGCATCCCGGCTATATCGACTGGTGGAAGGGCTGCGGCCCGGTCGGGTTCCAGGACGCCGAGGTTTATCTGCGCACCGCGGTCGGCGTCGATCCCGAGGGCTGGGCACGCTTCGGCTTCGTGAAGATGGCCGACTACCGCTGGGGCATCCTGCTCGCCCCGGCGGTGGAGGGCCGGCGCATCGGCTTCGGGGCGCACATGGGCGAACCGGCCTGGCAGGAAGTGCCGGGCGAGTATCGCGCGCAGCTGCGCCGGCTGCTGGTGATCCAGGGCGACACCGAACCCGCCTCGGTCGAGCAGCAGCGCCATCTCGGCGCC
>JAJZVS010000217.1 GCA_021845555.1 Pseudomonadota bacterium | reverse complement strand
GCGGGTGACGGAGGATCTCTCGGGGCCGCACATGCGCCAGGCGGCGCAGGCCTGGCGCAGCCTGGTGCGCGCGCTGCGCGACGCCCCGGGCCGCCCCGACCCGGCGCAGGCCGAACCGCTGGTGCGGGAAGCCGAACTCTGGCTGCGCCGGGTGCGCCTGATGCGCGCGGGCCGCCTGCGCTGGGTCCGCTGGCACGCGATCGCCCGGCCGGAATAGGCAATCGCTCCGGCGGCGGAATCAGGCGAGCGCACGCTCCAGCAGCCGGACGGAATGGATGGCCTCGCGCCCCGAAAGATCGCGGATCTGATGACGGCACGATGTTCCGTCGGCGACGATATAGTCCTCCGCGGCGGCGGCGCGCACCGCCGGCAGCAGCCCGGCCTCGGCCATCGCGCGCGATTCCGCCTGGGTTTCCGCCTGATACCCGAACGCGCCCGCCATGCCGCAGCAGGAGGACGCGATCGGCGTGACCGTCAGTTCCGGCACCGCGCGCAGCATGCCGAGCGCGGCGGGGAAGGCGCCGAAGGATTTCTGGTGGCAATGCCCGTGCACATGCGCCCGCCCCGGCAACGGCCGCAGCGCCATCACCGGTTTCTCGCGCGCCAGGAACTCCGACAGCAGCAGCGCGCGTCCGGCCAGCGCATCGGTCGCTGCGCCGGGCAGCAGGGAGCGGAATTCGTCGCGCAAGGTCATCAGGCAGGAGGGTTCGAGTCCGATCACCGGCGCCTCCCCCTCCAGCGCGGCCAGCGTGCGGGAAGCCTCGGCGCGGGCGCGATCCACCTTGCCGGCGGCCAGATAGGTGCGTCCGCAACAGATCGGCCGGCCGCGCGCGGCGGGCAGGCGCACGCGGTAGCCGGCGGCGGCCAGCACGCGCAGCGCCGCGCGCAGGTTCTCGGGCTCGAAATACCGGTTGAACGTGTCGGCGAACAGGATCACCTCCCCGCGCGGCGGATGCACGGCGGGGACATAGGCGCCCGCCTCGGCATCGCGGAACGCATCGCGGCGGAACTCCGGCAGCCCGCGCGCGGCGGCGATCCCGAAGCGCCGTTCCCCGGCCGCGCGCAGCCAGGCCGAGCGGTTGCGCAGATTAGCGAGCGCGGGGAACCGCGCGGCGAGCGGCGCGTAGGCCGGCAGCGCAGCGATCAGCCGCTCCCGCGCGCCCACGCCGTGCCGGTCGGCCCGCGCCGCCTGCACCTCGATCTTCATCCGCGCCATATCGACCCCGGTGGGACAGTCCCGCCGGCAGGCCTTGCAGGAGACGCACAGCGCCATCGCCGCCGCCACGCCCTCCCCGGCCAGCGCCTCCGGCCCGAGCTGTCCGCTCAGCGCCAGCCGCAGCGTGTTCGCCCGCCCGCGCGTGACATGCGCCTCGTCGCGGGTGATCCGAAAACTTGGGCACATCACCTCGGCGGTGAAGGCGCGGCAGGTGCCGTTGTTGTTGCACATCTCGACCGCGCCGAGCAGCGCGTTCGGATGCTCCGACCAATCCAGCTTCGGCGCGAATCCCGGCGTAGCGGCGTAGCCCGGCGGGTAGCGGAACAGCGTGCGGTCGTCCATGCGCGGCGGGCGCACCACCCGGCCGGGATTGAGCCTCCCGGCGGGATCGAACGCATCCTTCACCGTCTCGAACGCGCGCGCGATGCGCGGGCCGAACATCGTCTCGTTGAACTCGCTGCGGGCGATGCCGTCGCCGTGCTCGCCGCTGTGGGAGCCCTTGTATTCGCGCACCAGGGCAAAACATTCCTCCGCCACCGCGCGCATGGTGGCGACGTCGGTCGGGTCCTTCATGTTCAGCACCGGGCGCACGTGCAGGCAGCCCACCGAGGCATGCGCGTACCAGGTGCCCACGGTCCCGTGCCGGGCGAACGCCTCGTTCAGCCGTTCGGTGTAGTCGGCGAGATCGGCCAGATCGACGGCGCAATCCTCGATGAAGGAAACCGGCTTGGCGTCGCCCTTCATCGACATCATGATGTTGAGCCCGGCCTCGCGCACGCCGGCGATGGCGTTCTGGAACACCGGATCGATCGCGCGGACCACCGCGCGGCGATGGCCCAGATCCGCCATCATGGTTTCCAGATCGGCGAGCTTGCGCAGCAGCGGCGCGTCGGCCTCGCCATGGAACTCGACGATCAGCAGGCTGTCGGGTTCGCCGATCAGCATGGAATCGATGGTGGCGCGATAGATCGGGATCGCCCGGCCGAGGTCGATCATGGTGCGATCGACCAGCTCCACCGCTTCCGGATCGAGCGTGACGATATCCTTCGCCGCCTCCATCGCCGCGCGGAAGCTCGGGAACTGGCAGATCCCCAGCACCTTGCGCGGCTTGATCGGCCACAGCGCGAGCGTGATCGCGGCGGAAAACGCCAGCGTGCCTTCCGATCCCACCAGCAGCCGCGCCAGGTTGTCGCGTCCGGACGCGCGCGCCGCCGGCGTCAGCGCGTCGATATTGTAGCCGCCGACCCGGCGCAGCTGGCGCGGAAAACGGGCAGCGATCTCGCCCGCCTCGGCCGCGCCCAACGCGCGCAGCCGGGCGATCAGCTCGGCGATCCCGGCGGGCGTCTCCCCGTCCCCGTTCTCCGCCACCGCGCCGAACCGATGCCGCGTCCCGTCGGCCAGGATGGCGTCGATCGCGCGCACGTTGTCGGCCATCAACCCGTAGCGGATCGATTTGGAGCCGCAGGAATTGTTGCCCGCCATGCCGCCGATGGTGCAGCGGGCATGGGTGGACGGGTCGACCGGGAAGAACAGCCCGTGCGGGCGCAGCGCGGCGTTCAGGTCCGCCAGCACGATGCCGGGTTCCACCGTCGCGCTGCGCGCCTCCGGATCGATCGCCAGGATGCGCCGCAGGTGTTTGGAACCGTCGATCACCAGCGCGCGGTTCACGGTCTGGCCGCACTGGCTGGTGCCGGCCCCTCGGGCGAGCACCGGGGCGCCGGCGTCGCGCGCGATCTCCAGCGCGGCGGCCACGTCGTCGATGGTTTTCGGGACGATCACGCCGATCGGCTCGACCTGGTAGATCGAGGCGTCGGTGGCATAGCGGCCGCGATCGGCGGGTGCGAACAGCACCTCGGCCTCGGTCTCGCGGGCAAGGCGGACGGCCAGGGCGGGATCGCCCAGCGGCGGCAGCGGGTAGGTTCGGCGCATCGATGGGTTCCTGGCGAACGCTCAGCCTGTATTGCGCCGAAGCGGGGCCACTCGGGAAGAGGGCGGGGCCTATGCCCCCGCCGCATTCTCCGCCACCGGCAGCACCAGCCGCGCGCACAGCCCGGGCGCCGCGTCCTCCAGGGTCAGTTCGCCCCCATGCAGCTGCGCCACCGCCTGCACCAGCGCGAGGCCGAGGCCCGCGCCCGGCGTGCTGCGCGCCGCCTCGCCGCGGAAGAAGCGCTCGGCGGCCCGCGCGCGGTCCTCGACCGGAATGCCTGGCCCCTGGTCGGCGACCGAGATCGCCAGCCGCCCCGCGGCCAGCCGCGCCTCCAGCCGCACCGTGCTGCCGGGTGGGGAAAATTTCACCGCGTTGTCCAGCAGATTGGCCACCGCCTGCTGGACCATGTCGCGATCGCCATAGGCCGGCAGGTGGTCCGGCGCGGCGATCACCAGCGCCACCTCCTTCTCCTCCGCCACCGCGCCGTAGAGCTCCGCCAGATCGGCCAGCACCGGCGCCGCATCGAAGCGGGCGAAGGCGGAACGGCGCGAGCCGGCCTCGATCTCGGAAATGCGCAGCAGCGCCTGGAACACCGCGACGATGCCGTCCAGATCGGCGGTGGCGCGCTCGATCGCCGCGCGCAGGTCCTCCGCCGTCCCGGCGTGGATCGCCGCGTCCTCCAGCCGGGTGCGGGCGCGCGTGATCGGCGTGCGCAGATCATGCGCGATGGCGTTGGAGACCTGGCGCACGCCGTCCATCAGCCGGGCGATGCGGTCCAGCATCTCGTTGATCGTCTCCGCCAGCTGGTCGAACTCGTCGCCGCGGCCGGTCAGCCGCACCCGGCGGGTGAAATCCCCCGCGGCGATCGCGGTGGCGGTGGCGGACACGCTGGCCAGCGTACGGCGGAACAGGCTGCGCACCACCGCGGCGCCGATCGTGACCATGATCGCCACCACGCCGATCGCCCACAGCAGCGCATCGGTCAGCAGTCGGTGCAGCTGCACCCGGTTGCGCACGTCGCGCCCGACCAGCAGGCGGAAGCCGCCCGGCAGGTCGTAGCGATGCACGAGGCCGATCGAGGCGACCCCCGCGCGCTTCACCGGCAGGTCGTACCATCCGTCGGTGCGCGTCACCGCCGCCGGCCAGCGCGCCAGATTGCCCGCGAGCGGCCGGCCGAGCGGCGTCACCAGAAGATAGATCGCATCGTCATCGACATTCTCGGCCAGCCGGTCCTCGATCGTCAGCACCAGCGCCGGGATGCCGCCTTCCTCCCAGCGTTCCGCGAGGCCGCGCGCGTCGGCGCGGATCGCGGCCTGCACCTGACGATCGAGCAGGCCCGCGGTCGCCCACCACAGGAAGATCGCCAGCGCCGCGGCGCTGATCGTGAGCAGCCCCGCATAGACCAGCGCGAACCGCACCCCGGCGGAGCGGAACAGCGGCAGCGCGGGCCGTCCGCGCGGCGCCTCCTCGCGCGGCTGGCGCGCCGGCGGCGGCGTCACCGTCAGGTCGGTTCCCACGACACTCCCCCGCCGCGGCGGTCCGGCCGGCGCCGGCTCACGCCTCGACCTTCACCATGTAGCCGGCGTTGCGCACGGTGTGGATCAGCGGCGTCGGGAACGGCTTGTCCACCTTCTGGCGCAGCCTTGAGACATGCACGTCGATCACGTTGGTCTGCGGGTCGAAATGATAATCCCACACGCCCTCCAGCAGCATGGTGCGGGTCACCACCTGGCCGGCGTGGCGCATCAGGTATTCCAGCAGACGGAACTCGCGCGGCTGCAGGTCGATCTTCTGCCCCGCGCGCTTGACCTGGCGCGACAGCAGATCGAGTTCGAGATCGCCCACCGCGAGCTTGGTCACCGGCCCGTCGCCCTTGCCGCGCCGGGCCAGCGCCTCGACGCGGGCCAGCAGTTCGGCGAAGGCGAACGGCTTGGTGAGGTAGTCGTCCCCGCCGGCCTTCAGCCCGCGCACCCGCTCGTCCACCTCGGCCAGCGCCGAGAGGATCAGCACCGGCACCGCGTTCTTCTGGCCCCGCAAGGTTTCCAGGATGTGCAGCCCGTCGATGCCGCCGGGCAACATGCGGTCCAGGATCACCGCGTCGAACGTCTCGCTGGCGGCGAGAAACAGCCCGTCGCGGCCGTTGTCGGCGTGCTCCACCACATGGCCGGCCTCGCGCAGACCGCGCACCACGAAGCCGGCCACGTCCTTGTCGTCCTCAACTACCAGAATGCGCATGGGTCCCTGTCCCTCTCAACGGCGTTTTGCAGCGATCACGGATCGTTTCAGTTGCCCGGCTCGGCCGGCCGGCGCCCGGCGGTCACCGCGGCGTTCAGCACCTGTCCCTGGCGGCGCAGTTCCACCCGCACCGTCTGGCCCGGCGGCACCGCGGCGACGGCGCGGATCAGCGCGCGCGCGCTGTCCACCGCGCCCCCGTTCACCGCCAGCACCTGATCGCCCGGTTGCAGCCCGGCGGCGGCGGCCGGCCCGCCGCGCTCCACCCCGGTGATCCGCACCCCGATGCGCCGCCCGTCGTCGTCATGCAGCGTTTCGATCGCCACGCCCAGCCAGCCGCGGTCGATATGCCCGTGCGCGCGCAAGCCCGCCACGGTCCGGCGCACCAGGTCGCTCGGGATCGCGAAGCCGATGCCGACCGAGCCGCCGGAGGGGGAGACGATGGCGGTGGTCATCCCCACCACCTGTCCCGCCATGTCGAACGCCGGGCCGCCGGAATTGCCGGGGTTGATCGGCGCGTCCAGTTGCAGGAAGCGATCGAGCGGCCCGGCGCCGAGGCTGCGCCCCTCGGCCGAAACGATCCCGGCGCTGACCGATCCGCCGAGGCCGAACGGGTTGCCGGCGGCGATGATCCAGTCGCCCACCCGCACTTTGCGGGAATCGCCCCAGGCGATCGCCGGCAGCGGGCGCGGCGGATCGACCTTGAGCAGCGCCACGTCGGTGAACGGGTCCGCCCCCAGCACCCGCGCCGGCAGCCGCGTGCCATCGGCCAGCGACACGATGATGGTGCTGGCATGGGCGATGACGTGATTGTTGGTGACGATCAGGCCGGACGGATCGATGATGAAACCGGAGCCGGCGCCGTTCACCTGCTCCGACCGGTCGCCGAACCGGCGGCGGAAGGCGCGCCCGAGCGGGGTGTCGCGCAGATCCGGCGGCAGTTGCGCGAGCATGTCGGCGCCGCTGACCGTCTGCGTCACGGCGATGTTCACCACCGAGGGCAGCACGCGGCGGACCAGCGGGGCGAAGCTCGGCGGCGCCGGCAGCGCCGTCGCCTCCCCGGCCGCGCCGGGCCGCGCCACCCCGCCACCGCCGCCGCCGCCGCCCCCGCCCCCGGCCCCGGCCACGGTCGTGCACGCGGCGGCGCCCAGCGCGAGGCTGAGCACCAGACCGCGCGAGACTCGGCGGAGGGGAACCAGGGCAGGCATGCGGCGTAATT
>JAJZVS010000216.1 GCA_021845555.1 Pseudomonadota bacterium | reverse complement strand
CAGCACCACGTCGTCCAGGCTCGCGCACAGCGCGTAATGCGCCGGGCGCAGCTGCTCCATCGGGATGGCGGCGTCGCGCGCCGCGGCCTCGAAATTCCGCACCTCGCGCAGCGCGCGTTCGCGCAACTCGCCAGGATCGGGCTGGCTGTAGGTGTTGCGCAGCCGGCCGAGCAGAGCCAGCAGCGGCGCGGCCGCGGCGACCAGCGGATTGAGGCCGAAGGTGATGCGTTCGGCGCCCTCGGCGACCGCCGCGCCAGCCGGACCCTGTGCGCCCGCGCCGCCCGCTTGCGCGAAGGGCGAGGCGCCGAACGCCGGCGCGGCGGGCGCGCCGAATGGGGCCGTGGCGCCACCCGCAGCGCTGCCGAACGGCGGTGCCCCGAAAGGCGAGGCCGCGCCGGGCGGTGCCGCGGGCGGAAACCCCGGCGATGCCCCCGGTGGCGCGGCGGGCGCTCCCGGCGTGGGCACTCCCGGTGACGGCGCTCCCGGCGTGGGTCCCCCCGGTCGGCGCCCGCCGGGGGCGGGGCGGATCACCGTGCGATCGGAATCGTCGGGTTCGGAAAACGGATTGTCGCTCATCCGCGGATCGCCCACAGCTCAAGCCGGAGATTGGGGAAGTCGCCGGAAACATGGATCGCGAAGCCGCCCGAGTTCTGCATCTGCTGCCAGTGCGGGCTGGCCCGATCCAATTCGAAATACGTTGCGCCGGCGTAGAACGGCAGTTGCCGCGGCGCCACCGGTAAGGGCCGCACCGCGATGCCCGGCAGCGCCACGTTCACCAATTCGCGGATGTGCTCCACCGCGCCGATCTTCACCTGCGCCGGGAACAGCCGGCGCAGTTGTTCGGCCTGCACATCGGCCTGCACGGACAGCACGAAGCTGGAGGCGCGCAGGATGGAGCGGTCGGTGATCGGCCCGACGCTCACGCCGTGGCGCGCCTCGCGCAGCGGGATCGGCACCGCGGTCGCCTCCAGGACCGCCGAGAGCGCGCGGCGCAGATCGGCCACCACCGGGGCGAAGCTGCGTTGCAGGTCCTCGTGCCGGTAGGCCGGGTAGGCGGTCGGGCGGCGGGTTTCCAGGAAGGTCGCGAACTGCCCGGCCATCTGCAGCAGCGTGGCATAGAGCGTCTCGGGGTGGACATTCCCCGCATCCGCCCAGTGCGCGAGCAGGGTCTGCCAGCCGTTGATCGACTGCAACAGCATGAAATCGGCGACCTGCGCCACGCCGGCGGCCCCCGGCGCGGTCATCCGTGCGGCCAGCGCCTCCCCGCGCTGGTTCAGCATTCCGGTCAGCTCGCTGACCAGGCCGGCCAGCGGCGCGGCGGCGGAACACACCAGCGCCGGGGGAATCCAGCGGTCGTCCAGCACCACGCGCTTGTCGGCGGTCACCTCGGTGATGCGGGCCAGGCCGATGCAGAGATAGCCGGTGCGCTCCTCGGTCTCGAGCATGTAGCGCATCCGTAGCCGGCCGATGCTCAGTTCGGCGGGCGTGGGGGAGGCGGAGTGCGTGTCGTAGGCCTCGAACGGGCGGGCGGCGTAGCGGCCCTCGGTGGCGGCGTCGGCGATTTCCACCGCGCCGGCCTGGCGCACCGGCAGCGCGAGGTACACGAGGACGTTGCGCGCCTCGTCCGGCACATCGAGCGGGGCAGGGTGGTCGGCTTCGCCGGGCAGGGAGAACGGCGTGCCGTCCTCGAACACGCCGGACGCCGCGGACAGCGCGAAGCGGCCGGTGGCGAGCAGGTCGCGATCGAGCGCGTAGTCGATCAGCCCCCAGGGATGCGGTCGCAGGGCCTGCACCCGCCCGCGCACCAGGCTTTCCAGCCAGCGGTCCTGCTGCTGAAAATGTTGCGTGCGCAGGAACATGCCTTCCTGCCAGACCACGCGGTTGGTCCAGCTCATGCAGTCTCCCCTGGGCGCTCATTCTGCTGCACGCGGCGCTTACTCCTGCGGGGGCGGCGTTTCCGCCCCCGATGATGTCACGTTATCAAGACGACGGCGCGAGCGAAATCGCCAATTTCGATATTTTCAGCATCAGTTTGGTCGGGCCGTGCGGCGCGGCCGGGGCGTGCGCCCGCCAGGTCGCGGTGTCGATCTGCTGGAACAGCGCCGCCACCCCGATCGCCTGCACCCCGGGTTTCAGCTGCGTGACGATCGTCTTGGTTGCCCCGGGGGCGATCACATAGCTATCCGAACCAAGATCGGTTGGTCCCAGCGTCAGTTGTTCCTGGTTGGTCAGCGCGAAGAACACCGCCCGGTCGAAGGCCGACGTGGAGCCCAGCTGATAGATCCGCACCTCCAGCGGCTGAGCCGCCCCGGCCAGGGTGGGATTCTGGTCGGCGCTCCCCTGGATGGTCAATGTCAGGATCGGGGGCGGTTCGATTTTCGGCCCGCAGGCGGACAGCGCCGCCAACGGCAGGATCAGCAGCGGGGCCGTCACCACGAACCTCCGGCCCGGGGAGAACCGCGCCACCATGGGCGCTGGCGTGCCGGCGGCGGGCGCCGCGCCTTGGCGGTTTCGATCGATCGACATCACTGCGGTTCCTTCCCGGCGGTTTCGGCCAAGGCACGTTCATAGGCGCGGGCGAAGGCCTTGCCGAACAGGCTGTCGAAATCGTCGCTCAGGGCCTGCACGGTGCCGGCGTACAAGGTCTCGTAGGCGTCCCAGGCACGTGCCTTGCGTTGCGCCGGGAGCACGGAAAGGGCGCCGCCCTGCTCGGTGGCGGCGCGCAGCTTCGCCGGGTCGAGACCGTCGAGCAACGCCCGCACCGCGGCCTGCATCGCGTTCATCGACGCGAGCTCGTGCAACCGGAGGTCGCGCAGCGCGTCGGCCACCGCCTCGGCCGGACTCATGTCGGAACGCCGGCCGGCGCCGAGCAGGGCGGCCAGCGCGTCGTCGTCCCCGGCCGAGAATTTGAGCGGATTGTTGCCGCGGGCGCGGATCATCGTCTGCTCGATGCGGAACTCGCTCTTGATCGAGGCGCGCGCGATCAGCACCGCGCGCAGCCCGCTCACCAGGGCGCGGAACGCCTGACCGAGCGCCAGCATCATCGCTGCCGGATCGCCCGGCCGCGCGTCCGGCAGGCCGACGCCGCGCAGCAGGGCGGTGAGCAGCATGTCATCGCCGGATCCCGCCGCGCCGGCAGGGGCGCCTGCCGGGACGCCAAACGTGGCGCCCGCGGGGGCAACCGCTGGCGGCGGCGCGGGAGGCTGGGCCGGATAGGACGGCGAGGGTTGCGGCTGTGACTGGAAGGGTTGCGCCGGGTATGGCTGCGCCGGATAGGGCTGCGCCGGGTAGGGTTGGGGCGGGTATCCGGGAGGTACCGCCGGCTGCGGCGGCGGATCGGACGGCTCGGCGAAGGGCGAGGCCTCCCCCCCGGACGGTTGCGCCCAGGCCGGTGGGGTCGGGGCGGCGAACGGCGCCGCGGCTGGCGCCGCTGCCGGATAGCGGGCCGGCGGATACGGTGCGCCCGTCGGCGGCGCCGCGGCGCCCGCCGGCGGGGCCGGTGGCACGGCCGGGGCGAACGCGGATTGCGGGAACCCGGAGGCCGCCGGCGACGGCAGGCCCCGGTTGTCGGCCTGGTTTCCCCCTTGAAGTCCGCCTTGGAGCCCGCCGGTCGCCCCGCCGCGCGGCGGAGGCGCAGGCGCGGCGGCGCCGATGCCGGCCAGCAGGTCCTCGTCCCAATTGTCCGGCAGGGCCGGTGCGGCCGGGCGCGGGATGAAGGCGTCGTTCAGCACCGGGGAGTGATCCGCCTGCGTCGGGCCCGAAAACGCGTCAGGCGAATCCGGCGCGAGCGGATCGAAATCCGCAGGCAACTGGGCCAGGCTCGCCGGTCCCAGACTGACCGGCCGCGGATCGTTGAACGGCACCGGCGCCGGCGCCGGTGCGCCGAACGGATCGTCGAACGGAAACGGCGAGGCGCCGGGGCGGCCGGGCCCCGCACCGCGCGCGGCTTCCACCAGCCGCACCTCGATCTCGTACGAGCCGAGGCGCAGCCGGTCGCCGTCGCGCAACGGGCGGATGCTGCCCTGGCCGATCGGCTCATTCTCCCGGTTGAGGAACGTACCGTTGGTCGAGGTATCGGCGATCTGCCAGGTCCCGCCGCGATAGGCGACCACGAAATGCCGCTTGGACAGCACTCGTTCGGGGTCCGGCAGCACCCATTCCACCCCGGGTCCGCGCCCGACCGAGAATTCCCCGCCGGGAATCGAACGGGTTTCCGGCGGCACGGCGTCGGGGCAACGCAGCACGGTGAATTGCAGGTCCATCCCTTGTCTCAGTTCCAGGCTCTGGACCGGGCGGGCGCCCGGCTACGGTCGGTCATGGCGCGGACGGTCCCGTCTCCAAGAAGTTCGTGCGAGTGTGCCCGGCCGGCCGGTTGGCCGGCAAGGCGTGACCCGCAGGGTAGCAGACCGTCCCGCCCTCGCGATACGCCGTCGTTCAGCCGCGCGCGGCGTACACCGCCGTCTCGAACGCATCGAGCAGGCGCAGCACCGCCGCATCGCCGAACGGCAGCACCTGCGTCATCAGCACGCCGGCCACGCCGTTCTGCGGATCGAGCCAGTAATAGGTGTTGTTCAGCCCCGCCCAGGCCAGGCTGCCGGCGCCGCGCCGCCCGGGCACGTTCTCCGGCGTGATCAGGAAGCTCAGCCCCCATTTCTTACGCATGCCGGCAAACGCCTCGAAATCGTTGGACGCCGCCGGCACGCCCGAGCGCATCGGTTCCACATCGAGCGCGCCCATGTGGTTCCGCCCCATCAGCGCCACCGTCTCCGCCCCGAGCACGCGCGCCCCGTCCAGCGTGCCGCCGGCGAGCAGCATGCGCAGGAAGGTCAGATAGTCGCGCGCGGTGGCATAGAGCCCGCCGCCGCCGGGATAGAACTCGCGCGGCGGATTGGCCGCCAGCACGAGCGGGCGTAGCCCGTCCGGGGTGCGCGCGTGCACGCTGGCGAGCCGTGCCTCCATGTCCGGCCGGGCCAGGTAGGAGGTATCGGTCATCCCGAGCGGGCCCAGGATGTGACGCTGGAAATAGGTTTCGAGGTCGATCCCGCTCGCCGCCTCGATCATCCGCCCGGCCCAGTCGATATTGATGCCGTACTGCCAGCGCGTGCCGGGATCGAAACTGAGCGGCATCGCGAGCCCCGCCAACTTGCCGGTGCGCGCGGCAGGGATGTCGCTCTCCCGCGCGTAGCGGGCCAGATCCGCGTTCCAGATGTCGTAGCCGAACCCGGCGGTGTGGGTGAGCAGCCGGCGCAGCGTGATCGGCGACCGCGCCGGGCGCAGGATCGGCAGGCCCGCGGCGTCGAAGCCTTCCAGCACAAGCGGCGCGGCGAGGGCGGGCACCACCTCCCCGGCCGGAGCGTCGAGATCGAGCCTGCCCTGCTCCACCAGCTGCATCGCCGCGGTGGCGGTGATCGCCTTGGTCATGGAGGCGATGCGGAACACCGTGTCCGGCGTCATCGCCGCGCCGTCGGGCAGGGCGCGGCGGCCGAAAGCACCCTCGTAGATCGTGCCGGTCCGATCCGCCGCCGCCGCCACCACGCCCGGCACCGCGTTCGCCGCGTCGCTTGCCGGCACCACGCCCGTTGCCGCCGCGCCCGTTGGGCGCATGACCGCGGCATGCAAAATCTCGTCTGGTCCGTTCATTCCGCTGTCCTGTCCGCTGTCTTGTCGATCCGCCCCCGCGGCTGCCACCCTACAGGCTCATAGGCGGGAACGCGAACCATGCTGCTGGCCCTGTTTGCCCTTCTGTTCTTTCAACTGCTGGGCGAGACCTTCGCCCGCGCCCTCAGCCTGCCGATCCCCGGACCGGTGATCGGCTTCGTGCTGCTCGCGCTCGCCCTTACCGCCATCCCGGCGCTACGCCGGGAGGTGGAGCCGACCGCCAACGGGCTGTTGCGCCATCTCGCCTTGCTGTTCGTGCCCGCCGCGGTCGGCGTGATCCAGCAGGGCCATCTGCTGCGCACCGAGGCGGTGCCGATCGGCGCCGCCCTGCTGCTGTCCACCTGGGCCGCGCTGGCCGTCACCGCGCTGGTGTTTCGCGCCGTCGCCGCCCGGCTCGGGTTGGAGCAGGCGGGCGGGGGAGCGGAGTGATGCAGAGCGTGTTCAAGCTTTGGGTCTATCTCTCGGCCAGCCCGCTGCTGTGGCTGACGGTGACGCTCGGCGCCTATGTGCTGGCCGATCGGATCGCCATCGCGGCGCGGTATTCGCCGCTGGCCAATCCGGTGCTGATCGCGGTGGCGCTGGTGGCGCTGCTGCTGCACGCGACCGGCACCGCCTATCCGACCTATTTCGCCGGCGCGCAGTTCGTGCACTTCCTGCTCGGTCCTGCGACGGTGGCGCTGGCGGTGCCGCTGGTGCGCGAGGCGCGGCACGTCCGCCGGCTGCTGGTGCCGATCCTGGCCGCGCTGCTCGCCGGATCGAGCACCGCGATCCTTACCGCCGTGGGTGTCGCCTGGGCGCTCGGCGCGCCGCGGGAGATGCTGGTCTCGCTGGCGCCGAAATCCGTCACCACGCCGATCGCCATGGGCATCGCGGCCGCCAATGGCGGCATTCCGGCGCTGACCGCGGTGTTCGTGCTGATCACCGGGGTGATCGGCGGGGTGTCCGTCACGCCGCTCATG
>JAJZVS010000215.1 GCA_021845555.1 Pseudomonadota bacterium | reverse complement strand
GCGCCCACGCCGCGGCGCCGCTGCTGTCGCTGTGCGGCAAGGGCGTGTGCTTCGACACCGGCGGCTACGACCTCAAGCCCTCGGCCGGCATGCTGAAGATGAAGAAGGACATGGGCGGCGCGGCTGTCGTGCTGGGCCTCGCGCGGCTGGTGATGGAGGCCGACCTGCCGATCCGCCTCGCGGTGCGCATCGGCTGCGTGGAAAACTCCGTCTCCGGCACCGCCATGCGCCCGTCCGACGTGATTCGCACCCGCGCCGGGCTGGCGGTGGAGATCGGCAACACCGACGCCGAAGGCCGCCTGGTGCTGTGCGACCTGCTGGCGGAAGCGGCGGCGGAAGCGCCGGCGCTGCTGCTCGATTGCGCGACGCTGACCGGGGCGGCGCGGGTTGCGCTGGGTCCCGATCTGCCGGCGCTGTTCTGCAACGACGAGACCTGGGCCGGCGCGCTGCTGGATGCCGGCGCCGACCGGGCCGACCCGCTGTGGCGCCTGCCGCTGTGGGAGGGCTACGCGCCGTGGCTGGACAGCAAGGTGGCCGACCTCAACAATGTTTCTTCGCAGCCGTTCGCCGGCGCCGTCACCGCGGCGCTGTTCCTGAGCCGGTTCGTTCCCGCCGCCGTGCCCTGGGCGCATGTCGATCTCTATGCCTGGAACGACCAGGACCGTCCCGGCCGCCCGACCGGCGGAGAGGCGCAGGCCATGCGCGCAGCGTTCACCGCGGTGGCACGCCGGCTGGCGCAAGCCGGCTGATCGCGCCGGAGGGGCACGCAAGCGCATCGGCCGGACATGACGCCGCCGTCATGGGCCGGAATATTCCGGCTCACTTGGGCGTGAGAGCGAGGAAACGGTTTCCCTTATGCGTCGAAATGGACCATGAAAGCGGCGCCGGCGAACAACTCGCCGGTGGACGGGGGTACCGCGTTGCGCGACCCGCCAACCAAGCAGCACGGCAAACCCGTCGGCCCCCGAGTACGAGAAAGGACATCCCATGGCAGTGGCCCCTTCGACCGATCAGCTTCCAGGCATCCTGCGCGACACCATCGTTGCCCTGGTGCGGCGTGAAGGCGCCGACCTCTCGGCCCGGCAGCTCGGCGTGTTCCTCACCTGCTACCTGCAGGACGGCCCCCATACCGTGCGCGGCCTGGCCGCGGCGCTGAAGGTCTCCAAGCCCGCGATCACCCGCGCGCTCGACCGGCTGGGCGAGTTCGACCTGGTACGGCGCAAGATCGATCCGCAGGACCGGCGCAGCGTGCTGGTGCAGCGCACCCCCAAGGGCACGGCCTTCCTGCGCGACGTCCGTTCCACCCTGAACGACGCCGCCGCCGCCGCGCGCAAGAGCGCCGCCGCCGAGGCCCACCCGAAGCGGGGCGGCTGACCCCGCCCGGCCCGGCGCCGCTTCCTTCATGCCGGCGCCCGGCCGTCCCTCGCCCCCGCCATCCGCCCCGGCCGAGGTTTCCCCCGGCCGGGGCGCGGTGGTGGCCTGGTGCCTGTATGACTGGGCCTACAGCGCGTTCAACACCGTCGTCGTCACCTTCGTCTTCGCCACCTATTTCGTCCGCGCGGTAGCCGCCGACCCTGTGTCCGGCACCGCCGCCTGGGCAGCAGCACAGGCTTCGGCCGGGCTGGTGATCGCCCTGGCGGCGGCCCCGCTCGGTGCCATCGCCGATCGCGGCGGACGGCGGCGAGCGTTCCTGGGTGCCTGCACCGTGCTCATGGTGCTGGCCACCGCCGGCCTCTGGTTCGTGCGCCCGCAACCCGGCGACGCGCGGCTCGCGCTGGCGCTGGTCGCGACGGCCACGGTGGGATTCGAAATCGCCACCGTGTTCTACAACGCCATGCTGCCGGAACTGGCCCGACCCGCCCGCATCGGCCGCATCTCCGGCCTTGCCTGGGGACTGGGCTACGCCGGCGGGATCACCGCGCTCGGCCTGTGCCTCGTATTGCTGATCGACCCGCGCCCGCCCCCCTTCGGCCTGGCCCACGTGCCGGCGGGCGCGGTGCGCGCCGCCACCCTGTTCGCCGCCGGCTGGATCGCGCTGTTCGCCTGGCCGGTGCTGGTGTTCGGCCCGACCACGTCGCACCGACTCGGCTGGGGGAAAGCGCTGCGCCAGGGGCTACCCGCGCTGTGGGCCACGCTGCGCACCGCCGCGGCCGACCGCAGGCTGCGCCGCTTCCTGGTGGCGCGCATGCTCTACACCGACGGACTCACCACTCTGTTCGCCTTCGGCGGGATCTACGCCGCCGGCACCTTCGGGATGGACACGCGCCAGGTGCTGCTGCTCGGCATCGGGCTGAACGTCACCGCCGGGATCGGCGCGCTCGGCTTCGCCCTGGTGCAGGACCGGATCGGCGATCGGGGAACGGTACTGCTCGCGGTGGGCGCGCTGGTGGGACTCGGCACGGCGGTCCTGCTGGCGCGCACGGCGGCCGCGTTCTTGCCGTTGGCCCTGGGGCTGGGCGTGTTCGTCGGCCCCGCCCAGGCGGCGAGCCGCAGCCTGATGGCACGGCTGGCACCGGCCAATGCGCGCAACGCGCATTTCGGGCTCTACGCGCTCTCGGGACGGGTCACCGGGTTCGTCGGCCCGGCGGCGCTCGGGGCGGTCACCGCGCTGAGCGGCAGCCAGCGGGCGGGCATGGCGGTGATCGTGGTGCTGCTGGCCGCCGGCGGGGCACTGCTGGCGGCAACCCCGATGCGCGCCCAAGGCTGAACCGCGGGGCGGGCGCGGGCGCGGTCAGCCCGCCGCCAGCACCCCGGCCCGCCGCGCCCGCACCTGCACGAATCCCAGCCACACCAGCTGCGGCAGCAGAAGCAGCGGAGGAATCAAGGGCTTGTAAGGCGGCGGCGCGGCGATGAACACCAGGCAGCACAACCCGCCCAACACGACAAACCCCCAGTGAACCAGCGTCACCGCCACCGCCGGCACCCCGGCGCGATGCGCCAGCTGGTACAAATGCCCCCGATGCGCCGCCGTCAGCCGCTCCCCGGCCAGCGCGCGACGCACCAGCGTGAAGGCGACATCGAACAACACCCCCGACAACAACATCGGCACCAGCAGCAGCGACAACTGCACCCCCTCGAACCGCCCCGCCACCACACCGAGCATCGCCAGCACGAAACCGCAGAACTGGCTGCCCACGTCGCCCATGAAAATCCGCGCACGAGGGAAATTGAACGGCAGGAACCCGACCACCCCCGCCCCCAGCATCAGGGCGGAAAAATACGCGAACCAGCCGCCGTGCTGCTCGGCGATCCAGGCCAGGAACCCCGCCGCGATCAATGTCACCCCAGCCGCCAGACCGTTCAGCCCGTCGATGAAATTCATCGCGTTCGTCACGAACAGGATCCACGCCAGCGTCGCCGGAATGCCGAGCCAGCCGACATAGAACCCGCCCGAATACGGCAGCCGATAGTCCCGCACGTAAATCCCGGTGCCCACCGCCGCCACCGCCGCCAGCAGCTGCGCCCCCAGCTTCACGGTGAACGGGAAATCCCAGATGTCGTCGAGAAACGCGACCCCGGCAATCAACACCGAAGCGCCGATCACGCCGAGGAAATACGGCTCCGCCAGCCGCGAAAACCGCGCGAACGCATACAACACCGATACGCCCACCAGAAACGCAACGACAATGCCCCCCCCCCCGCCCTTCGGCGTCGGCTGCGCATGCGCCTTCCTGCCATCCGGCGCATCCATCACCCGCGCCCAGATCATCAGCCGCACCACCACCGCCGACAGCCCGGCGAGACCGGCGGCGAACGCGAGATGACGGAGAAAGGCAATGACGGTCATGGGGTGGGGACGGAGGCAAGCAAGGCCAGGGGGGCTTTGCCCCCCTGGACCCCCGACCAGGGGACATTGTCCCCTGGACCCCTCGGACGGCTTCGCCAGGAAGGGGGCGCTACTCGGACCAACGAAACGGCACGGTCGCGCCCCCTTCCTGGCGAAGCCAACTGAAGGGTTCCAAGGGCAATGCCCTTGGCGGGGGTCCAGGGGGCAGCGCCCCCTGGCCTTACTTGCCTCCGTCCCACCTTAGGACCCTCGTTGCCTTGCCCCGCCGTCGCGCGTTTGCGGCAGTTTCCACCCGAGCAGGCGGCTGGCGATGAGGGTTCGGAGAACCTGGGCGGTGCCGCCGCCGATGGTGAACATGCGGGCGTCGCGGGTCATGCGTTCCAGCGGCCAGTTGCGCGAGTAGCCGCGGGCGCCGAAGATTTGCAGTGCGTCGTTGGTAACCTTGATCGCCATTTCGGCGGTGAGCACTTTCGCCTGGGCGGCCAGCAGCGGGTCGGGGAACGGGTTGGCGGAGGCTGCGGCGCGCCAGACCGACATGCGGGCGGCGTCGATCTGGGTGGCCATGTCGGCGAGCATCCATTGCAGGCCCTGGAACTCGCCGATCGGCCGGCCGAACTGGTGGCGCTCCTTCGCGTAGGCGAGCGCCGCCTCGAACGCGCCTTGGGCGAGGCCGAGGGCGACGGTGGCGGCGCCGACGCGCTGGGTGTTGTAGGCGTCCATCAGCGCGGCGAAGCCGGCCAGCCGGCCGTTGGGCTGGCAGAGCGCCATGTCGTGCGGGATGGCCAGGTTCTCGAACCGGAGTTCGGCCTCCGGGATGCCGCGCAGACCCATCGTGGGTTCGCGTTTGCCGACGATCAGGCCGTCGGGGGTTCCGGCGTCCGGGTCGCGCACGGCGAGGAAGCCGCCGATGCCGAGCTCCCGGCCCGATTCGTCGAAGGCGCGGGCGAAGATCAGGTGCAGGCGGGAGACGCCGGCCCCGGTGATCCAGTGCTTGTGGCCGTTGACGATCCAGCGGTCGCCGCGCCGGTCGGCCCGCGTGGTCATTTCGGTGGCCGCGGAGCCGGCGTCGGGTTCGGTGATGCAGATTGCCGGCTTGTCGCCGTCGAGCACCAGGCGCGCGGCGAGGCGCCGCTGGGCGTCGCTGCCGTAGTGGAGCACGGCGGAGAGCGCGCCCATGTTGGTTTCCACCGCGATCCGGCCGGTCACGCCGCAGACGCGCGCCATTTCCTCGATGATGATGGCGGCATCGAGCACGCTGCCGCCGGCGCCGCCGAGGTCGGGCGGGATAGTGTAGCCGAGCAGGCCGGCCTCGCGCAGCGCGGCGACGTTGTCCCAGGGGTAGGTTTCGCTGCGGTCGGTGTCCGCCGCGCGGGGCGCGATGGCGGTGTCCGCGATGCGGCGGGCGAGGCGGCGGAGGTCCTGCTGGGCAGGGGTGAGGTCGAATTGCATGGCGCGTCCATCTATAGCGGCCCGGTCCCGCCCGTCGAGACCGGCCTTGCACCGCGGGCCGGGTCCGGCTACATATCCCTCATGCTCTGCCTGTTCGCCCGTATGGCCTGCCGCACTTCCCGCGCGATCGTGCGCGGGTCCGCGCGCCTGCCGGCGCACCGCGGGCTGGCCCTCCTCCTTCGACTTACCCGCCCCTGAGCGTCTCGCCGGGGTAGGATTGCCGCCGGCCTCGCTCAGGGGACACCCCTGAACGTCCGCGTGCGCACCCACCCCCGGAGAGCCTCCCCATGAGCATCGATCATCCCAGCTTCGGCAAGCTGGACGACAACCGAATCATCATCTTCGACACCACGCTGCGCGACGGCGAGCAGTCGCCCGGCTTCTCGATGAACCTGACCGAGAAGCTGCGCATGGCCGAAGCCCTGACCGAGCTCGGCATCGACGTGATGGAGGCGGGGTTCCCGATCGCCTCCCCCGGCGATTTCGAATCGGTGAAGGCGATCGCGGAGTCCATCGGCCAGCGCGACGACACGCCGGTGATCTGCGGCCTGGCCCGCTCGGGGCGCGAAGACATCCTGCGCGCCGCGGAAGCGGTGCGCCCTGCCAAGCGCAAGCGCATCCACAGCTTCCTGTCCACCAGCCCGCTGCACATGAAATACAAGCTGCGGATGGAACCCGACGAGGTCCTGCAAGCCGTCGGCGACAGCGTGACGCTGGCGCGCCAGTTCACCGACGACGTGGAATGGTCGGCCGAGGACGGCACCCGCACCGAGCCCGATTTCCTGTGCCGCTGCGTGGAGGCCGCGATCCGCGCCGGCGCCACCACGATCAACGTGCCGGACACCGTGGGTTATGCGCTGCCCGAGGACATGGCGCGCATCTTCGCCATGCTGCGCGAGCGGGTGCCGGGGACCGAGAAGATCGTCCTGTCCACCCACAACCACAACGACCTCGGTCTGGCGGTGGCCAACACCATCGCCGCGATCCGCGCCGGCGTGCGCCAGGTGGAGGCCACCATCAACGGCATCGGCGAGCGCGCCGGCAACGCCTCGCTGGAAGAGGTGGTGATGGCGATCCGCACCCGCCACGACGCGATCCCGTTCGACAACAACATCAAGACCCGCAACATCCTGAAGGTGTCGAAGCTGCTCGCCACCATCACCAGCTTCGACGTGCAGCCGAACAAGGCGATCGTCGGGCGCAACGCCTTCGCCCACGAGGCCGGGATCCATCAGGACGGGGTGCTGAAACACGCCGCGACCTACGAGATCATGACCCCGGAATCGGTCGGCTGGGCGAAGAACTCGCTGGTGCTGGGCAAGCATTCCGGCCGCGCCGCGTTCCGCGACAAGCTGGTGCAGCTGGGCTACAAGGTGGGCGACAACCAGCTCAACGATGCGTTCCGCCGCTTCAAGGACCTCGCCGATCGCAAGA
>JAJZVS010000214.1 GCA_021845555.1 Pseudomonadota bacterium | reverse complement strand
GGGCGCGCGCCGGCGTGCGCGGCGCGGCGGCGGAGCCGGCGCCGTGAGCGCGGAGTTTCCGGCCGGAAAGCTCAAGCGCGGACGGGCAAGCCTGCTCGGCGGGCTGGCCACCGGGGCCTGCGTGCTGGCGTTGTGGGTGGCGGGAGCGCGGGAGCTTGGCGCGGGGGGCGCGGTCGCGGTGCTGCCCGGGGTGCTGCTGGCCGCGGCGGTCGCCGCCTGGGTGCGGCTGGCGGACCTGTAGGTGAGCCGCGGCGGGGGCCGGAAAACCCCCGCCGCGTGTGGGTCAGCTATGGATCAGCGGGCAGCCGGTCTCGGCCAGCGGCTGGAACGCTTCCGCGCCCGGCGTGGTGGCGAGCAGCTTGTAGAAATCCCATTTCGGCTGCGTCGCCGACGGCGGCTTCACCTGGCACAGGTACATGTTGTTGAGCACCCGGCCGTTCGGCTCGATCGCAACATTGGTGTTGTAGAAGTCGTTCACCTTCATTTCGCGCATCTTCGCCGCGACGGTCATCCCGTCGAGCGAGCCGGTCGCCTTCACCGCCTTCAGCCAGTGCAGCACCCCGGTGTAGATCGCCGCCTGCTGCTGCACCGGCGGCTGGTTGATCTTCGCCTCGAACCGCTTGGTCCAGGCGAGCGTCTTGTCGTTCAGATAGCCGAAGAAGGAGTTGGTCAGCACCAGCCCATCGCACACGTTCTGGCCGAGTGCCACGACATCGGTATCGGCCATCAGCAGCGTGGCAAGCTTCTGCCCGCCCTTGACGATGCCGAACTCGGCGGCCTGCTTCAAGCTGTTCTGCAGATCGGTGCCGGCGTTGGCGAAGCCGATCACCTGCGCGCCGGACGCCTTGGCGCGGATCAGGTAGGAGGAGAAGTCCGCGGTCCCCAGCGGGGCGTTCACGTTGCCCAGCACCTTGCCGCCGGCGGCCTTGACGAATTTCTCGGTGTTGTTGCGGAGCGAATAGCCGAATTCATAGTCGGCGGTGATGAAGAACCAGGTCTTGCCGCCGGCCTTGGTCAAGGCCCCGCCGGTGCTCTTGGCCAGCGCGTAGGTGTCGTAGCCGAAGTGGAAGCTGACCGGCGAACAGAGCTTGTCGGTGAAGTCGGTCGCCGCCGGACCGGTCACCAGGTAGATCACCTTCTTCTCGGTCGAAACCTGCTGGATGCCGAGACCCGACGAGGTGGCAGCGCCGTCGCCCAGCACGTTCACCCCGTCGGAGTCGATCCACTGCCGGGCGATGGCGCTCGCGACGTTCGGCTTGTTCTGGCAGTCTGCCTGCATGATCTCGATCGGCCGCCCGAGCACGGAGCCGCCGAAATCCTGGATCGCCAACTCGGTGGCGATCTTCGCCCCCGGTCCGCCGACCGAGCGGTACGGGCCGTTCATGTCGGACAGCAGGCCGATCTTGACCGGCTTGGAGGTGCTGGCGGCGCGCACCAGGGCGGGCCGGGCCAGCGGTGCGGCAGCGAGCGCGCCGAGCGCGGCGCGGCGGGTCAGTTTGGTCATTGAACGTGTCTCCCACGGGCGTTGGTTTTGGCCCGGCTTTTTTGCCCGCTCGGGCGGGGGAAGAAAAGCCCCTCCGGGCCGGGACGGGCAGCGTGCCCGTCCCGGCCCGGAGTGCACCGGCGATCAGGGCTCCATGAAGCCCTGCACCTCGTTGTTGGTCCAGGCCAGCACGTCCTTGATGGACGAGCCGTTCTTGAGCTTGGCGAGCATGATCGGCAGCACGCCGCGGTTGTAGATCTGCACCGCGATGTCGGCCGGCGCCGGAGCGGCGGAGATCGACGGCTCCGCCTGGTGCCAGGGACGGATCGGGTAGTTGTACACGGTGCCCTTGGGCGGCTCCACTTCCTCCCAGATCTTGAAGTTCATCATGCTGTTCTGCGGCGGGATATCGTAGCCTACGGTATAGGGCTCGCGCTGCTCAACCTGCGCGCGGTCCATCAGGAACGTCATCAGCTCCTTCACCGCGCTCGCGTTCTTGCTGAACTTCCAGATGCCCCAGTAGAACCCGAGGAACGGAATGAAGCGGCCCTTGGGTCCGGCGGGGTTGGGGAAGGTCCAGCAGTCCTCGGCTACTTTCGGCGCGTCGCGCTTGGCCACGGCCCAGGCGGATGGCGGGTTGAAGATCAGCGCGCCCTGGCCCGAGATCAGCGAACGGTTGTTGGAGGCGTCGTCGTAGCTCACGGCATCGGCCGGCAGGAACTTCACCAGCTTCTGCGCGAATTCCAGCACCTGGGCCACGGAATCGGACTTGATCTGCGATTTGCCGTGCTCGTCCACCAGATTGGCGCCGAAGGCGTGGAACAGCGCGCCGCACCAGTCGATGCTGTCCGAGGTCTGGCCCAGGCCGAGGCCGAAGGCGTGGCCATCCTTGAACGCCGCTTCGGCCGCCTTGAGGAAGTTGCCCTCATAGGTCCAGTCCGCGCCCTCCGGCGGTTTCACCTCATGCGCCGGATACATCTGCCTCACATCGACGCCGATATATTTCTGCATCAGGCTGATGCGCGCGCAGGACGGCTTGGTCTGGGTGCCCCAGGTGGTCGGCACCGACATCCAGTGGCCCTTGATATGCGCCAGATACTGGGACACCGAGTTGAAGGGACCCGCCTTCGCGATGAGCTCCTTCATCACGTCGTCCACCGGGACAAGCTTGTCGTGGTAGTTGTGGGTGTCCCAGGTGCCGAACGTCATCATGTCGTGGCCGGCGCCGGCCTGCGCCTCGGCCGCGGCGGTCACCTGCAGCTTGTTGCCGTTGCTGGTGATGAAGTCGATCTCGATAGCGACGTTGTTCTTCTTGCCCCAGGCTTCCACCTGCTTCTTCATGATCACGTCGGCGCCGGGGACCCAGTGGTCCCAGAAGCCGACCTTCACCTTGCCCGCAGCATGGCCGGTGCGGATATGCACCAGCGGCAGCGCGGTCGCTGCGGCGCCCAGTTTCAGGGCGCCGCGGCGGGTCATTCGCCAGGATGTCGTCATGCTTTCTTGCCTTCTCGGTTTCTTTCGCGCCGGGGCAGGCCCCCGGCCGTCGCCCGTAGCGGTGTGCTCGACACGGGGCCCCGCGACACTGCGCCCGACCGGGGCCGCGGTCCAGCCGGCGCCGATCCCGCGCCCATGTTGCCCGGCGCGGGCAAGCGGCTACGATGCCCCCGCCGCACGGAACGGGAAGGAACGCACGCCATGCCGACACTGTCGGGAAAGACCGCCCTGCTCGAACTGCTGAAGCAGGAGGGCGTGCGGGTGATGTTCGGCAATCCCGGCACCACCGAACTGCCGCTGATGGACGCGCTCGCCGCCGAGCAGGAGCTTCGTTACGTGCTGGCGTTGCAGGAGGCCCCGGCGATGGCGATGGCCGACGGCTATGCGCTCGCCTCCGGCGGGCTCGCGGTGGTGAACCTGCATGTCGCGCCCGGCCTCGGCAACGCGATGGGCATGCTGTACGACGCGCAGAAGGCCGGCAGCCCGGTGCTGGTCACCGCCGGCCAGCACGAGCAGACCTTCAACTTCACCGAGCCGCTGCTGTGGGCCGATCTGCCGCGGATCGCCCAGCCGTTCGTGAAATGGTCGCACGAGGTGCGCCGGCTGGAAGACCTGCCGCTGGCGATCCACCGCGCCGCCAAGACCGCGCTCGCGCCGCCGATGGGACCGGTGTTCCTGTCGCTGCCGGGCGACGTGCTGACCGCCTCCGCCGAGATCGAGCTCGGCGCGCCGACGCGCGTGGCCCCACGTATGCGCGGCGATGCCGCCGCAATCGCCGTCGCCGCCCAGCTGATCGCGCGCGCCGAGCGGCCGGTCATCATGGCCGGGGACGCAGTGCCCGCCTCCGGCGCGCTGGCCGAGCTGGTGGCGCTGGCCGAGGCGATCGGCGCCCCGGTGTGGGACGAGGGGATGGCGAGCCGGGCGATGTTCCCCGCCTCCAATCCGCTGTATCGCGGGTCCTACGCTCGCCTGCCGGCCACCATCCGCGGCCTCCTGGCCGAGCACGACCTGCTGATCTCGATCGGCGCCGACCTGTTCACCCTGTCCCTGCCCGGCGCGGTCGATCCGCTGCCGGAGGGCATGAAGATCGTCCATATGGATACGGACCCGTGGGAACTCGGCAAGAACTACGCCGAGGCGGCCTCGATCCTGGCCGATCCGAAAGCGAGCCTGCCCGAACTCACCGCCGCCGTGGTGGCGGCGCAGGGACCGGCCGGGGCGGCGCGCGCCGCGACCCGCCTGGCGGCCGCGCGGGCGGACGGCATCGCCAGCCTGGCAAAGCTGCGCGCCGCCGCGGAGGCGGCCTCCGCCCGCAGCCCGATCGCCACCCTTGCGCTGATGGCCGCCGTCGCCGGGATGCTGCCGAAGAACGCGGTGGTGATCGACGAGACGGTGTCTTCCGGCGCCGGGCTGCGCCGGCTGCTGGCGAGCGACGACGCGCAGAGTTTCTTCGGCCTGCGCGGCGGCGGCATCGGCTGGGGGCTGCCGGCGGCGATCGGCGCGAAGCTCGCGCTGCCCGACCGGCCGGTGGTGGCGCTGATCGGCGACGGCTCGGCGATGTACACGATCCAGGGGCTGTGGACCGCGGCGCACGAGAAGCTTCAGGTGGTGTTTGTCATCATCAACAACCACTCGTACCGGATCCTGAAGCAGCGGACCAACGCGATGCAGGGGCTGGCGGCGCAGACCGACCGCTACGTGGGGATGGATCTCGACAACCCGCGCGTCGATTTCGTCGCGGTGGCGCGCGGCCTGGGGTTGGCGGCGGAGCGCGCGCGCACGCTGGCCGAGGTGCGCGACCTGCTGGCCGCCGGGCTCAAGGCCGACGGGCCGAGCCTGATCGAGGTGGAGGTGGAGCGGGGTTGGAAGCCGGTGTAGCCCGTATTTCTCACAGTCTGCGCGGGCGCTGGCTCGGTCTTTGCCGCGTCAAGGGCTTTGCGCTCCTTGCCAATACGCCCTGTATTGGGCGCGTCGCGCAAATCCCCCTGACGCGACAAATCCCATCGCCATCGCGCCGCGATCCTGTGAGAAATCCGGGCTAGCCCCGGCGGCCGGCTACAGGATGCCTTCGAGCCAGCCGCGCTGGCGGGGCTTGATGACCGGGGTGGGACCGGTGACCGGGCTCTTGCCGAGCGCGGCATTCTCCCGCAGGCGCTGCGCCTCCGCGGGGGCGTTCACGACATCGCCGCCAACGGCCGGCTTTTGCCAGAACAACAGGCGCTGGGCGAAGTCCCCCTGCTCGCGGGCGGCGGCGGTCTGGTCGACCTCGCTGCGGATGCCGGCCGGCGCCGGCGGGCCGGCCTGCTGCACCAACGCCTGCTGACCGGGGCTCATCGTCGCGCCGGCGGGTCCGCCCAGCGTGGTGGCGGGCACCAGCGCCTCCCGCGCCCCCTGGCTGGCGGAGACCGCCTGCGGGCGGGGGGCGCCGGGCTGCGGCGGCACCAGCGCATCCGACGGCGGCATGGTCAGCGGCGCCTGGGTGGTGACCGAGAACTCATCGGGGCTGTTGTGGGCGAACCCGAAGGTGCGCGACAGGTCGCTGCACCCGCCCAGCAGCGGCGCCGCTGCCAGCAGCAGGACGCCCGCGCAGGCCGGGCGTGAAAGGGAGATACGCTTCATGGGCCCTTCCTTAGCCTCCGCCGGGCGGGCTCGGCAAGCCGGCACCGCCTCCCGTCGCGCCGACCGATCCGGTGTTGGCCGCGCCGGAACCGCCAGGGGCGTCCCGCCGTTCGGCCGCGCCGGCCGGGCCGGGGAGAATCGCCGCCCCGGCCGCCGTCCCGGCCAGCGATCGGTATCGCGACACGCGCGGCACCATCGTCACCGTGGACGGCGGCATGCCGAACCGGCGCACGGCGTTCTGATCCGCGCGGCCTGGTGTGGATCTTCGGCGGGATTGGCGGCGGGGCGGCGCATTCCGCTTCGGCGAACGCGGTCGCAGCGCGTGCTTGACGTTCCGGTCGCGGAAGCCGGATCCGGCCCGCGCGCGAGGCAAACCGGCGCCGGTTGGGGTGTCTCCCCCTGGGCGGCGTCTCACGAGTGGTATACGATTTGCCGGGTCCGTGACAGGTCGGAACAATCGCCGCAAATCCGGCGGGCCGACGTGCGGCGCAGGAGAACCGGGTCATGGCGAAAGCGTATTTCATGGTGCGGGCGGTCCTGGCCGATGCCGGCGACCGGGGGCGGTTCGACCGCTGGTACGAAACGGAACACCTGCCCGACGCGGTGGCGGCGTTTCACGCCCGCGGCGGCTGGCGCTGCTGGAGCCGCACCGATCCGCTGTTGCATTTCGCCTTCTATGAATTCGCCACCGTGGCCGAGGCGGAGGCGCTTGCCGGCTCGCCCGCGCTGCAGGCGCTGATTGCCGAGTTCGACCGGGTCTGGGGCCAGCGGGTGAGCCGGAGCCGCGAGATTCTGGAGCTGGCCGGCGAGGCCGGGGCAGGCATGCCCGGCTGATCGGGCGCGATCCGCCGAGAATCTCCGCGCAGATGAACGGTCGGCTGACCGGTTTCTCCAGCGACCGGCTGCTTCGCCACCTGACCGGGCGCGGCCAGGATGTGGTTCTCGTGGCGAAGGCCGGCACGACGTGTCACCCGCGCTTTCGTCTCCCCGTCATCGATCACGCCGCTTGATGCCGTGTGCCGCCGGCCGGCGCCCGGCGTGCCCGGTTCTGTTCCGAATTGGCGGATGGGGTGGGATTCGAACCCACGAGAGGTTGCCCTCTGG
>JAJZVS010000213.1 GCA_021845555.1 Pseudomonadota bacterium | reverse complement strand
GGAAAAGGAAGGCGTGGCCTACGACATCGCCTATTACCGCGATGCGCCGCCGGGGCTGCGGATCTGGGCCGGCGCGACGATCGAGACGGCGGATGTCGCGGCGCTGCTGCCCTGGCTCGACTGGGCCTACGCGCAGATTGCCGCCGAGTACGCCCCGGCCCGCGCGGCCGAGTAGCACCCGAACCCGCCCCCTCCCCTGGCCCCCTTCCCCTGGCCCCCTCCCGCAAGGGGAGGGGGCGTTTTTTCCCTTCCGCTTGCGGGCGGGAGCGGGGGAAGGGCCACGCTCTCCGATGATCGAGAAAGCATCTCCCATGCCCAAAGTCCTCATCAGCGACAAACTCTCCCCCGCCGCGGTTGCCATCTTCCGCACGCGCGGCATCGACGTGGACGTGAAGCCCGGCCTGTCGCCCGCCGACCTGCGCGCCATCATCGGCGGCTACGACGGTCTGGCGATCCGCTCCGCCACCAAGGTCACGCGCGAACTGCTGGAAGCCGCGACCGCCCTGAAGGTAGTGGGCCGCGCCGGCATCGGCGTGGACAACGTCGATGTGAAATCGGCCACCGCGCGCGGCGTGGTGGTGATGAACACGCCGCACGGCAACACCATCACCACCGCCGAGCACGCGATCGCCATGATGTTCGCGCTCGCCCGCCAGATCCCCGAAGCGTCGGTTTCGACCAAGGCCGGCAAGTGGGAGAAGAACCGGTTCATGGGCGTCGAACTCACCGGCAAGACGCTGGGGCTGATCGGCTGCGGCAACATCGGCTCGATCGTCGCCGACCGCGCGATCGGGCTGAAGATGAAGGTGGTTGCCTACGATCCGTTCCTGGCGGAAAAGCGCGCGCTCGAACTCGGCGTGGAGAAGGTGGAACTCGACACGCTGCTGACCCGCGCCGATTTCATCACCCTGCACACGCCGCTGACCGACGCCACGCGCAACATCCTCTCCCGCGAGGCGCTGGCGAAAACCAAGCCCGGCGTGCGGATCATCAACTGCGCCCGCGGCGGCCTGCTGGATGAGGCAGCGCTGGCCGAGGCGATCGCGTCCGGCCAGGTGGCCGGCGCCGCGCTCGATGTGTTCGAGGTCGAGCCGGCCAAGGAAAACCCGCTCTTTGCGCTGGAGAACGTGGTCTGCACGCCGCACCTGGGTGCCGCCACGGCGGAGGCGCAGGAGAACGTGGCGCTGCAGGTGGCCGAGCAGATGAGCGATTTCCTGCTCACCGGCGCGGTGGCGAACGCGATCAACATGCCGTCGGTTTCGGCCGAGGACGCGCCGCGCCTCAGGCCCTACATGGATCTCTGCCGCCTGCTCGGCGCCTTCGCCGGGCAGCTCACGCATTCGCGCGAGGGCGTGATCCGCTGCGTGCGGATCGAATACGAAGGCCAGGCCGCCGGGATCAACCACCGGCCGCTGACCGCCGCCGTGCTGGCCGGGCTGATGGCGCCGGTGATGGCCGGGGTGAACATGGTGAACGCGCCGGTGGCGGCGCGCGAACGCGGCATCGACGTGGCCGAGGTCGCGCACGACCGGCCGAGCGAATACCAGACCCTGGTGCGCGTGACGGTGGAGGCGGACAAGCTGACCCGTTCCGTCTCCGGCACGCTGATCGCCGGCCGCCGGCCGCGGCTGGTGGAGATCAAGGGCATTCCGGTGGAAGCCGATTTCGCCCCGCACATGCTGTATGTGACGAACAAGGACAAGCCGGGCTTCATCGGCCGCTTCGGCGCCACGCTGGCGGGTGCGGGGATCAACATCGCCACCTTCCACCTCGGCCGCGCCGAGCCGGGCGGCGATGCGATCTGCCTGGTGTCGGTCGATGAGCCGGTGCCGGAGGACGTGCTGGCGATGGTGCGCGACCTGCCGCAGGTGGTGCAGGCGACCCGGTTGGCGTTCTGAACGCACCGCCGGGGCCGGGGGAAGCGCTCCCCCGGCCCCGTGACGCGTGTATCAGCGGCTGATTTCCTCCAGCGCCAGGCCGCGGGTGTTCGGGCCGAAGATGCCGATCGACCCCATCACCACCAGCATGGCGATGCCGACGAACACCGCCACCGCCGGCACGCCGCCGGTGTTGAGCAGGTAGCCGATGATCAGTCCCGCGAAGGCGGCCGAGATCCGGCTCCAGGAATAGACGAAGCCGATCGCCCGGGCGCGGAAGCGGGTCGGGAACAGTTCCGCCTGGTAGTTGTGGAAGGAATAGGACATCACGGTGGCGCACAGCGTCCACAGCACGCCGACCAGGATCAGCCAGGCGGGGGTGGAGAGGATGGCGAAGATCCCCATGAACACCAGCATGCCGAACGCCGCCAGCACGATCTGCCACTTCCGCTCCATCTTGTCGGAGAACAGCGTGCCGAGCAGCGGGCCGAACGGGTTCGCCAGCGCGATGATGAACGCATACTCCAGGCTGGCGGTGACATGGACGCCGCGATGCATCAGCAGGGTCGGCACCCAGGCGGCGAAGCCGTAGAAGCCGATCGTCTGCGCGAGGTTGAACACCGACAGGGTGATGGTGCGTCCCAGGTACGGCGCGCGGAAGGCTTCCGCGAGCGAGCCGGTGCCCTCCATTTCGCCCGGTTCCTGTACCGGCGCGGGGAGCGGCCCCTTCTCCGCCGTCACCGCCGCCTCGATCGCCGTGACGATCCGGTTGGCTTCCGTGTAACGGCCGTGCTTGACCAGCCAGCGCGGGCTCTCCGGCAGGCCGATCACCAGGAACCAGACCACCAGCGCGCCGACCGAGCCGATCAGCACCACCCAGCGCCAGCCGTCGAGGCCGAGCGGCTTGATCGGCACCAGCTGCCAGGCCAGGAACGCCAGCACCGGCACCACCGCGTAGGTGATGGTCTGGTTGATCGAGAAGGCCCGGCCGCGCTCCCGCTTGGGGATCAGCTCGGCGATATAGGCGTCGATCGTGACCAGTTCGACGCCGATCCCGATGCCGGCGATGAAGCGCCAGATGTTCAGCCACAGCCCGGTGGTGGCGAACGCCATGATCGCGGTACAGACCATGTACCAGATCAACGCCCAGACGAAGATCTTGCGCCGGCCCAGCTTGTCGGCGATCTGGCTCACGAGCAGCGCGCCGACCCACAGCCCGGCGAAGGTGGCGAAGACGAAGATGCCGACGCCGGCGATGGCGAGCGCGTTCAGCGCCGCCAGCGGGCCGAGCGAGGCGGGCGTGAACAGGCCGGATTTCACCATGCCCGGCGCGACGTAGCCGGTGAAGAACAGGTCGTAGAATTCGAACACGCCCCCGAGCGACAGCATGATGACCATGCGCCAGACGTGCCAGGACGGTGGCAATCGATCCATGCGCGAGGCGATCTCGGCGATGCGGCTGGTCTCAAGCGACGTGGACATGACCTTCTTCCCCTGGTGCGCCCCGCGTGCGGCACGGTGCCGACTCGGGGCCGGCGCGCAGAGTTGCCCGCTTCCGCGGGCGCCGCAAGGGACCGGCCCGGGCCGCGGTGCCGCCGTGGCTGGACGAACGGCGTTTGTGCGCCGCCGCAGGATCGGAACGAGGTCGCCGTCCGGGCGGGGCGATCCGAAAGCCACTCGACAACGTGACCGACGTGCGGTAATAAGAAACGGTTCAAAAATGGCCCGCGTCATTGATTGCGGAAAAACAAATGGCGGCGCCTGAGGGGGGAACGTGAACACAACCGGCTCCGCCCGGCATCCGCCGGGCTTTTTCGATCGCGAGCACATCGTCGCCGGGCCCGGCTTCAACCGCTGGCTGGTGCCGCCCGCCGCGCTGTGTGTGCATCTGTGCATCGGTTCGGTCTATGCGTTCAGCGTGTTCAACCTGCCGATGACGAAGCTGCTTGGCGGCGCGAAATCGGTCCCGGGGGATTGGAAGCTCACGCAGCTCGGCTGGATCTTCAGTCTGGCGATCGTGTTCCTGGGCCTGTCGGCGGCCGTCGCCGGCACCTGGCTCGACCGGGTGGGGCCGCGCAAGGCGATGGGGACCGCGGCGCTCTGTTTCGGCGGCGGGCTGCTGATCGCCGCTTTCGGCGTCAGCGCGCACCAGTTGTGGATCGTCTATCTCGGCTACGGCGTGCTGGGCGGCTGCGGGCTCGGGATCGGGTATATTTCGCCGGTCAAGACGCTGATCACCTGGTTCCCGGATCGGCCGGGCATGGCCACGGGCATGGCGATCATGGGCTTCGGCGGCGGGGCGATGATCGCGTCGCCGCTTTCGGTGATGTTGATGAAGGCCTTCTCCACCCCCACCCATCCCGGCGTGGCGCAGACCTTCGTCGTGCTGGGCGTGGTCTATTTCTGTTTCATGGCGATCGGTGCGATAATCGTGCGGGTTCCGCCCGCCGGCTGGACGCCGGCCGGCTACACCAAGCCGACACGGGCCGCGGGACTGGTCACCAGCGGCAACGTGCATGTGGACAGCGCACTCGCCACGCCGCAGTTCTGGCTGCTGTGGGCGGTGCTGTGCCTGAACGTCACCGCCGGCATCGGGGTCATCGGCCAGGCCTCGGCGATGGCGCAGGAGATGTTTCCCGGCCGGGTCACCGCTGCCGCGGCGGCCGGGTTCGTGGGTCTGCTCAGCCTGTTCAACATGGGCGGCCGGTTCGTCTGGGCATCGGTGTCGGATTATATCGGACGCAAGAACACCTACATCGTGTTCTTCGTGCTGGGCATGGCGCTCTATGTGCTGGTCGGGACGACCGAGACGATCGGCAACGAGGCGCTGTTCGTGCTGTCGGTCTGCATCATTCTCAGCATGTACGGCGGCGGCTTCTCCACCATCCCGGCCTATCTGAAGGACATCTTCGGCGTGCAGTACGTGGGCGCGATCCACGGCCGGCTGCTCACCGCCTGGTCGGCGGCCGGCGTGTTCGGGCCGGTGCTGGTCAACTACATCCGCCAGTATCAGATCGACCACGGGGTGGCGAAGGCGGACGCGTATTCGATCACCATGTATCTGATGGCGGGGCTGCTGTTGGTGGGCCTGATCTGCAACCTGCTGGTGCGCGAGGTGCACGAGCGCCACTTCATCGAGGATGTCGAGGACCAGGGGGTGACCGCATGAACCAGTCGCAGGACGAGCACGGCACCGGGATCAAGCTGATCCTGTTCTGGGCCCTGGTGGGGATCCCGCTGCTGTGGGGCGTGGCGCAGACGGCGCTCAATGCGATGAAGCTGTTTCACTGAGGCCGATTCCGCTGAGTTGTGCCGGGGTATATTCGGTCTTGGCGACGCCGCCGGATACAAGTAGCCTGTGCACGCCATCTCGATCCGGGAACGGGAACATGCCAAGCGTCATCAATCCGGCCGTCGTGCCGCTGACCACCCTGATCGGCCCGTTCGCGCGGGTGCCGAGTCCTCTCCTGCAGACGTTCGGCCAGACCATGCCGGGGGTGGTCCCGGTCGTGCAACCGGTGCCGAAGCCGAAGCCGGGCGGCCAGGTCGGATCGCAAATTGCCCCGACCTACGCGCGCTACCGCTATTTGCTGGACGAACTCGCGCAAGCCGTGCCCGGGTTCTACGGCAGTGCCGAGTGGCGGACGAGTTTCGCGCAGGGGACCACGCTCGACGCGAAACTGTATGACCTGTACAAGAAATGCGGCAATCTTGGCGAAACGACCAGCGGCGGTACCGCCCCGCCCCGCGACGACTCGCGCTACGTGCTGCTGACCAACTATCTTCCCAGTCTGGTGCTGAAATCGGTCGCCTGGGTGGTTGGCACGACCGCGACGATCCTGTGGGTCGGCAGCAGCACGCTTCCTCTGGTCAAGCTGCCCGGCGGGGGACCGCTGACGAACCCCGGCCCTTCGACTGGCCCTTCCACTGGCCCCCTGACGGGACCTTCGATCGGCCCGGTGACCAGCGGCAAAGTGCCGCTGGGGGCGCGGTTCTAGACGGAACCCCCCGTTGCGGAAGGGGAAGTTCCGTCTGGTGAACGGTCCCGCCCGGCCTGACGCTACCCCGCCTCGGGCGTCGGGAGGGCGATGATCCCCGCCGGCTCCTCGCCGAGCATCTCCATCTGGCCGGAGATCTGCCCGCCATCCTCCACCTGCAACCGCCGGCAGCGCGCGGTGCCGAGCATCCGGCCGCTGCCGCGCACGACCAGATTGCCGCGCGCGGTGAGCGTGCCGTTCATGGTGCCGGCGATCTCGGCGTCTTCCACCTCGATCTCGCCCTTGAACATGCCGCCATGCGCGATCGACACCTCTGTGGCGTGGATCATGCTGGCTTCGACCGTGCCTTCCACCACCAAGCGCTCGGCGTCCTGCACCGTGCCTTGCACGCTGATCCCCCGCCCGACCACCAGGGTGCGCCGGTCGGCCGGATCGCGCTGGGCCGGGCGCGCCGCCGGCCGGGCGCCCGGCTGGGCCGCCGCGGCAGCGCCGGCGCCGGCGGGAGCGCCCGTATAGGGCGCCCGCGCCATCAGCGGTGCGTCCTTGGCCGGCGCGGGCCGGAACGGCGGCACGCCCAGACCGGTGTCGGCCGAAGCGCCACGGGCGGCATCCTTGTTGTCAGACAAAGCTCGGTCCTCCTGGCCGGGTCGCGCGGCTGCGGGACCTGCGGCACTGGTCTCATCGGGTTTGCGGCGCTTGAACACGGGTCGATCCACCCTGTTGGCAAAATTCGGCATGCGGTGCCGATTGCTGGTACCATGCGGCACCGGGCGGGGACAACCGGCAGCGGGACATTTGTCCCCAGGATTCCGTCCCCCGGCACGCCGGAGCACCGGATCGTGACCCACCGCCCGGTCGGACGGAGCGCCTCCGGGGT
>JAJZVS010000212.1 GCA_021845555.1 Pseudomonadota bacterium | reverse complement strand
TATCCGGCCGACCGCGGACGCACCTACAGCGCGATCATCCCGCGCCTCTCTCGCGGGTTTCGCGATCTGACGGCGTCGCGTGGCCGGCCTAGTCGTAGCGATAGAGATCGTTAGACTTCATGATCGCCTTCAGTTTGGTGCCGTAGGCCGGATCCGTCGCGTAAACCCCGGTGAGCGCATCGGCGAAGGCGTTCGGATCATCGAGATGCCGGCGCGCCGCAGCATAGGCGTGCGCAGTCGCCAGCAGCCGCGCATGGGCGTCGAACGCATCCGCCAGCGAGGCGAATTTGCGGAATTTCGCGATGATGGTGATCCGCCGGCCGTGCACAACTTCGTGCGTCGTTGCCTCGACATAAGGCTGTCCGGCCACGGCCTTGATGCCGAACGGATTGTTACTGCCCGTTGGCATCGCTCGGCCCCAGTCGCTTTCGAGCGCCCATTGGGCCAACGTCACGGCGGCGGGAATCTTCCAGGTTTCTTCACCGTGCTGCGCCGCCGCGACGATATCGGCGGGGAACCTCGCATGGCCCCGGCCGGCGGGCGGGTGGCCGTGCAGCAGGGCGCGCCAGGTGGGACCGTCGGGATCGACCCGGCCATCGGCGTGGGTCATTCCGAGATAGCGCCGCTGCAATGTCTCGATCGCCGCAATCGTGAACGGCCCGCATCGGCCGTCCACCACCAGCGGCAAGACGCCCGGCAGCGGGTGAGCATCGATCAGGCCCTGGACCAGGCGAACGTCGGCCGCACGATTGACCCCGTCGCGCCCGACCGAGGCGGACAGGGTGCCGGCTTCCGGCAGGGCCGGCGCGGTGCCTGGCCGCAGCGGATGGATCCCCGCGAATGCATCGATCCAGTCCTGATAGTCGAAGGTCCGACCGGCAGGAGAATCCGGGTGTGGAACGAAAGTCGGGAAGCGCCAGTCCCACAGCTCGGCCCCGGCGGGGCGAGAGCCGCCCGGTCCGCTGCCGCCGCTCGGCGCATCGGGATGTACCAGGGATCCGGGCACCTCCCAGCCGGCAAACCACTCACGCCATGTTTCCGACATCATGTTCCTCTTGGGGGAAGTCCGAGTGGGGCAATGGGCCGAGCCCTCCGTGATCCTAGGCGCGCGGTGGCTTCGGATGCCAGCGCTTCGGGAAGGCTCAGCCGCCGGTGATCGTCGCGATCTCCGCCGCGCCGAACCCCGCTTCCGCCAGCACTTCCCCGGTGTGCTCGCCCAGCCGCGGCCAGAGCCGGCGCACCGAGGGCGGGCTGTCGGAGAACCGCGCCGGGATCGACGGGACCAGAACGCGGCCCTCCGCGGGATGCTCGGCCGGGGCGAAATACCCAGTTTCGCGCAGATAGTCGTTCTCCAGCAGTTCGGGCAGGGTGGCCGCCGGGCCGCAGGGGATATCCAGCGGGCGCAGGATCGCCATCCATTCGGCGCTGGTCCGCGCGCCGAGCCCTTCCGCCAGCGCGCCATAGGCCGCGTCCACGTGGGTCGCGCGCGCGGCGATGGTCGCGAACCGCGGGTCGGCCGCGAGTTCGGGGCGGCCGATCGCGGCGAACAGGCGGGACCATTGCGTGTCGCTGACGCAGATCACCGAGAGGTATCCGTCGCGCGTCGCATAGGGCCGCCGGTGCGGGGTCAGCATGCGCGGGTAGCCCATGCCGCGCTCCGGCTCGTCCAGCGTCGCGCCCCACAGATGCTCGATCATCAGGAAGGACAGCATCGATTCCATCATCGGCAGATGGATCGCCTGACCGCGGCCGGTGCGTTCGCGGTGGAACAGCGCCATGCCGATCATCGAGGCGAGCATCTGGCCGGTGAGCTTATCGACCACCACGGTCGGGAAGTAGCGCGGCGCCGCCGCCCCGCCCGCCGGTCCCGCTGTCCCCCCTGGTGCGGCGTTCAGCGAGGCGGCCCCGCTCATCGCCTGGATCAGGTCGTCGAAGGCGGGGAACTCCGCCATCGAACTGCCGGGGCGGAAGCCGGTTGCGGCGGCGTGGATCAGCCGCGGATGGCGCGGTCCCAGCGTTTCGTAGTCGAGTCCGGCGCGCGCCGCGGCGCCGAGGCGCATGTTGTGCACGAACACGTCCGCCCCGGCGATCAGCCGATCGAGCGCGGCGCGCGCCGGCGGATGCTTGAGGTCGAGCACGACGCTGCGCTTGTTGCGGTTGAGCGTGGCGAAATAGGACCCCATCCCCGGCGTGCGGGAGGGACCGATCTGCCGCGTGGGATCGCCCTCCGGCGTCTCCACCTTGATGACGTCGGCACCCATGTCGCCCAGGGTCTGGGTGGCGAGCGGGCCCAGCACCACGGCGGTGAGGTCGATCACCCGCACTCCGGCCAGCGGTCCACTGGCCGGTTCCGTTGTCGCCATCAGGTTTCCTCCTCGGCACGTCGTTCGGGGCGGGAGAGTGCGATGGCGGCGGGATCGTGGCAATCTGCCTGCGCAGCGGGAGGAGCGGCCATGCCGGAGCGACGCTTGGCAGCGCGGGGCGGATCGGGCTTGTCTGGGCGCCATGCCTGACGTCCCCCCGATCGCGCCCGCGCCGCCGACGGCGCCCGTCCCGTCGCCGGCGGCGGCGGCGCCCGTCCCGTCGTTACGGCCGGAGCGGCGCGTCAGCACGCGTACCGTGGCGCTGATCGTCGCCAGCGCGATGCTGATGGAGCAGCTGGACGGCACCGTGCTGGCCACCGCGCTGCCCACCATGGCGCGCAGTTTCGATACCGCGCCGCTGCACATGAACATCGCGCTGACCTGCTACCTGCTGACGCTCGCCATGTTCATCCCGGCCAGCGGCAAGATGGCCGACCGGTTCGGCTCGCGCACCGTGTTCCGCGCCGCGATCGCGCTGTTCACGCTCGGGTCGATCCTGTGCGGCGTGTCGCAGAGCCTGGCTGAACTGGTGGCGGCGCGGATGCTGCAAGGCGTGGGCGGGGCGATGATGTCGCCCGTCGGGCGGCTCGTGTTGCTGCGCACGGCGTCCAAGGCCGAACTGGTTTCCGCGATGGCCTGGCTGATGATCCCGGCGACGATCGGGCCGATCCTTGGGCCGCCGCTCGGCGGCTTCATCGTGACGTATTTTTCCTGGCGGTGGATCTTCTTCATCAACGTGCCGATCGGCGCGGTGGGCATCGCGCTGGTGACGCTGTTCATCGAGGAGATGCGCGAGCCGGCGCGCACCCCGTTCGACGTGACCGGCCTCGTGCTGTCCGGCACCGCGCTCGCCTGCCTGATGTTCGGGATCGAGATGGCGGCGCGCGGCGCCGGCTCGCGGACCGTCACCGGGATCCTGCTGGTCGCGGGGATGGGGGTGGGCGCGCTCTATGCGCGGCACGCGCGCACGCATCCGCATCCGATCCTCGATTTCCGGCTGATGCGGTTCACCACTTTCCGGTTCTCGGTGATTTCCGGCGCGTTCTCGCGCATCGGCGCCGGGGCGACGCCGTTCCTGCTGCCGATGATGATGCAGCTGGGGTTCGGCTATTCCGCGGCGCGCAGCGGATTGATCACTTTCGCGGGTTCCCTGGGCTCGCTGGCGATGCGCTTCGTGGCGCCGGGCATCCTGCGCCGGCTGGGGTTCCGCCCGGTGATGGTCTGGATCGGCTTCGTGGCCACCGCGCTGCTCGGGACGATGGCGGGGTTCCGGCCGGGCTGGCCGATGGCGGGGATCTACCTGGTGCTCATCATCGGCGGGTTTTTCCAGTCGCTGATGTTCATGGCCTACAACACCATCGCCTATGCCGAGGTGCCGCGGGCGGACATGAGCGCGGCGACCAGTTTCTACACCACGCAGCAGCAGATGATGCTCTCGCTCGGCATCGCGATTTCGGCCGCCGCGCTGGCGGGATCGATGGCGGTGCGCGGGCATGCGGCGCCCGAACTCGGGGATTTTTCGATCGCCTTCCTGGTGGTGGCGGGGCTGGCGATGCTGGCGCCGATGATTTCGACGCGGCTCGATCCGGAGGCGGGGTCGGAGATCAGCGGCCGGCCGGTGCGGACCGGCGGTGGGCCGGCAGCCGCGGTTGCGGTGCCGGCCAGCGGGGGAGGGGCGGGGCGCGCGCCCTGAGCCGGGCTGGGATCAGGCGTTCGCCCGGTCGAGCTCCGCCTCGGTGATCCCGAGCTTCCCGGCCGCCTCGCGGATCTGCTCCCAGGTGCGGTCGTCGACCGGAATGCCCTCGGCCCGCCGCGCGGCGGCGGAGCGGCGCTCGGGCTCGCCGGGCAGCAGGATCTGTTCGAACCCCGGTGCCACCTTGGAGGAACGGATATGCGCCTTGGTCGCCTCCACCGCCTCCAGCGCGGCGGAGGACCCGGACATCCGCGCCAGGTCGATCACCACCGCGAACATGGAGTTGAGGATCCCGCCGCGATTGGTCTCGCCCGCGCGCTGCCCGCCGGCCACCGCGCCGGCCATGATCTCGCACATCACCGCCAGCCCCGAGCCTTTGTGGCGGCCGAAGGCGGTCAGCGCGCCGATGTGGTCGTCGATGAAGGGCGTGGGATCGTTGGTGGGCTTGCCCTCGGCGTCGATCAGGCAGCCGTCGGCGACCGGTACGCCCTTGTTGCGGGCCACGCGGGCCTTGCCCGCTGCGATGGTGGTGGTCGCCATGTCCAGCAGCACCGGCCCTTCCGCCCCCGGCACCGCGGTGACGAACGGGTTGGTGCCGAGCCGCGGCTCGGCGCAACCCCAGGGGGCGGCGATATCGTGGTGGTCGGCGACGTTCACGTAGCCGATGAACGCCATGCCCGCCGCCACCGCCTGCTCCCCATAGGTGCCGACGCGGCCGATGTGGGATGCGTTGCGCATCCCCAGCACGCAGGCGCCGACCTCCCGCGCGCGCGCGATCGCGCGGTCCACCGACAGCGCGGTCACGCGCTGGCCGAAGCCGCGGCGGGCATCCAGCACCAGCAGCGCGCCGAAATCGAGCACCGTCTCCGGCGCCTGGTTCGGCACCAGCAGCCCGTCCTGCAGCAGCCGCACATAGGCGGGCAGCATGCCGACGCCGTGGCTGTCGTGGCCGGCGAGGTTGGCGCGCACCAGATGGTCCGCGACCATCGCGGTCTCGGTCGGATCGCTGCCCATCCGGCGGACGATCAGGGCGGTGACGGCGCGCAGACGGTCTTCGGTGAAAATCGGCATGGGGGGTCCTGCTTGCGAAGGAACGGAGGGTGGGGGCCGTGGGGTGAGGCCAAAGGGCGGCTTGGCGGATGGCGAAGTCAGGAGCGAACGCGTCTCTACCGCTTGGCTTTCCCTGCTAACAGGGGGAAAAAACAGTGATAGCGGGATCCTGGGAGGTGGGTTCTGGAGGCCTCTTAGGACATTTCAGGAACATATGCCGGGTGGCCCCTGGTGAGGCTGCTCTCGCGACACAGGGGCCGGAGTGCGTTGACGCCGAGATCTGCCTTTGGTCGAATTCTAGGCAGCATCACTGTAACGGAACCTCTATGGCAGACCACCTATAAAGCTCAATAATATCAATGCATAGAGCACTATCCTTTCCAGCCTCGGCTTCGGGATTGCATTTTGTACCCATGAGTGGTACATAGCCACATGCGGGGAGCCGCCGGATGATCGTGAGCTTTCGGGACGAGTGGCTGCGCGCGTTTTTCGTCGAGGACACACGCTCGCGGCACATCCCGTCCGACCTCGAAAGCCGGCTCTTTCGCAAGCTCCAGATGATCGACGACGCGACGAGCGATCAGGACCTGCGGGTGCCGCCCAGCAATCACTTCGAGAAGCTGCGCGGCAATATGGCGGGGTTCCACTCGATCCGCGTCAACAGTCAGTGGCGGCTAGTCTTCCGGTGGGACGGCAGCCGCGGCGAGGCGGAAGGCGTCACTCTCGACGACCACAGCTACAGATGAGGCGAACCATGCTGACGACGAAGCGCAAGCCGGCCACGGTCGGCGAAATCCTGGTCGAGGAGTTCATGCAGCCCATGGGGCTGACCCAGGCCGCGTTGGCGGAGGCGATGGGGGTTCAGCGCAAGCACGTCAATGAGCTGTGCAACGACCGCCGGACCGTGACGGCAGCGACCGCGCTCATCCTCGCGCGCGTGTTCGGCAATAGTCCGGACTTCTGGCTGAACGTGCAGCGCCGCAGTGATCTGTGGGAGGCGATGAACAGCCCCCGCGAGCGCGAGCGGATCGAACGTGCGGCGCCACTCGGTACCGCGGCGTGAAGTCAGTCGCCGGGAACGGCAAGGATGCTCTGGCGCACCCCCCGTCATCCCGGTGTTCGCAGCTCGGTTCTGAAGTGGCGGAGAGGGAGGGATTCGAACCCTCGGTACCCGCAAAGGTACAACGGTTTTCGAGACCGCCCCGATCGACCGCTCCGGCACCTCTCCTGCGCGGCGGCGGGCCGTTATAGGAACAGCGCCACAGGCTGGCAACAGCGCGCCGGCGCCTTTTCGCCGCATGCCGCGCCCGGTGGCGCGAAACCGCGCGCGCCGAAGTTCAGTCGGGAAAGCAGGGCACGTCGCGCGCCAGCCCGTCGAACCGGTCGAGCAGCCGCCCGCGCCACGCATGCACCGGATCGTCGGCCTCCAGCAGCCGCAGCGGGCTGACGCAGCGGGCCCACTGAAGACTGCCGAACACCGCGTAGTCGGCGTAGTCGGGCGCCGCGCCGCCCAGGAACGCCTGCCCGCCCAGCAGCACCCGCAGCGGCGCGAGCAGGGCGCGGAACCCGGGCAGCCGCGCCTCCCGGTCCGCGGTCACCGCTTCCAGCGTCATGCCGAAGCGGGCTTCGCGGCTCGTGCGGAAATACGCCGCCTCGCCCGGTCCCAG
>JAJZVS010000211.1 GCA_021845555.1 Pseudomonadota bacterium | reverse complement strand
CGCCACAATCCTGTGCGCTCCGCCCGCCTGCCGCGCGCCTTCGACGGCTTCACCCTGCTGCACATCAGCGACCTGCACGCGGACATGAGCCAGCCGGCCATGCGGCGGGTGGCGGAACTCGCCGCCGCGCTCGACTACGACGCCTGCGTGCTGACCGGCGATTTCCGCGGCAAAACCTTCGGACCCTTCGCCCACGCTATCGAGGGGATGGAGCGGGTCCGCGCCGCGCTGCGGGGACCGGTGTACGCCGTGCTCGGCAACCACGACACGATCCGCATGGTGCCGGCGCTGGAGGCGATGGGCATCCGCGTGCTGCTCAACGAATGCGTCGCGATCGCGCGCGGCGGGGCGCGGATCCATCTGGCCGGGATCGACGACGCGCATTTCTTCCGGGTTGATAACATCGAGAAGGCGGGCGATCCGATCCCGGAAGGGGCGTTCTCCGTGCTGCTGTCGCACACGCCGGAGATCTACCGCCAGGCCGCGCACGCCGGGTTCGACCTGCTGCTCGCCGGGCATACGCATGGCGGGCAGATCTGCCTGCCCGGCGGCATCCCGATCACGCTCGATTCGCACCTGCCGCGCCGCTTCGGCGCCGGCGCCTGGCGCCATGGCGGGATGGCCGGATACACCTCGGTCGGCGCCGGATCGTCGATCGTCGCGGTCCGCCTCAATTGCCCGCCGGAGATCACGCTGCATCGCCTGGAATGCGCGTGATGGTTGCGCCGCTCAGTACGGCCGGTCGCGCAGATGGAGCCGGAACAACAGGCGGGAGAGCAGGAGCTCGCCCACGAAGAACACCGCCACCCCGGCGGCGATGTCGCGCGCCGTCAGATCGAGCAGGCCGATGCAGGCCAGCAGCGGGAACAGCGATTCCGGAACCTGGTCGAGGCCGAGCGCCTGGCTGCTCGGCGGCCGGCGCAGCCGCCGCTTGAGGAAGCTGGACAGCAGGTCGCCCGCCATCGCCAGCGCCCCGATCGCGGCGCCGAGACCCGCCCCGATCCCGAGCAGCGGCGCGCAGACCCAGGGGAACAGCACCGCGAGCAGGACGCCGCGAATCGTCTTGGAGCGGCCGAACAGCCGCTGCCCGTCGGGGAGTTCGATCCCGCCGTCGAGCGGCCAGGCGAACCGCGTGCCGAGGATGTTCTTCGCCGCCACCGGCACGCTGTTCGCCAGCGACACCAGGACCAGGACCCGCAGGACCGCCAAGGGGTGCATGCGGGCAGCCTGGCCCGAAGATCAGCCGCCGGCGGCGAACGCGCGCTGGAGGAACAAGCCCCCGGCACTGAGCCCGCTCTGGTCGATGCCGTGGCCGAGCCGCGGCACATAGACGCTCTCCACCGGCACCGCGGCCGCGCGCAACGCGGCCTCCGCCTCGTGCGAGCGGGACACCGGCACCACCTCGTCGGCCTCGCCATGCACGAGCAGCACCGGCGGCCGATGGGTCAGTTCGGCGGCCAGACTCTCCGGGGCCACCAGCGCGCCCGAGAAGGCCAGGATGGCGCGCGGCGCAGCGGCGCGGCGCAGCCCGGTGAACAGCGCCATCATCGCGCCCTGGCTGAACCCGACCAGCGCATAGGCCTCCGCCGGCAGGCCGAGGCGCGCCAGTTCGGCGGCGACGAACCGGTCGAGGAACGGCGCCGCCCGCCGCACCCCCGCCTCGGTCGCCGCCGGGGAGCGGTCGGCCACGCTCCACCACTGCCGACCGTAGCCGCTATCGTGCGGGAACGGCGCGTCGGGGGAGACGAACAGCGCATGCGGCGCCGCCGGCCCCCAGCTCGGCGCGAGGTCGATCAGGTCGTGCCCATCCGCGCCGAGGCCGTGGCAGAGCACCACCAGCTGCCGCGGCGCGCCGCCCGCCGCCGGCCCCCAGCTCGGTCCCGTAAGGGTCCCGTCCTGTTCGTTCGCCATCCGCTCTCCTTTCGCCGCGCCCGCGGCGCCCCCACTTGTCCGACCGCCCCGGTAGCGGTTTCCCTCCCCGCATGTCCACCGTCGTCACCCGCTTCGCCCCCAGCCCGACCGGGGAGCTCCATCTCGGCCACGCCTTCGCCGCGCTGACCGCCTGGCACCGGGCGCGCGACGCGGGCGGACGCTTCCTGCTGCGGCTGGAGGACATCGACCCAACCCGCTGCCGCCCCGCGTTCGCCGCCGCCATCGTCGCGGATCTGACCTGGCTCGGCCTCGACTGGGACGGGGCGGTGCGGGTGCAGTCCGAACACCTCGACGACTACCGCGCCGTGCTGGCGCGGTTGGAGGCGCGCGGGCTGGTCTATCCCTGCTTCTGCACCCGGGCGGAGATCGCGCGCGAACTCGCAGCCTCGGCCGCAGCGCCGCACGCGCCGGACGGGGCGGCGCTGTATCCCGGCACCTGCCGCCGGCTGGGCCCGGCGGAACGCGCCGCCCGCCGCGCCGCCGGCCAGAGCTTCGCGCTGCGGCTCGATATGGAACGCGCCCTGGCGGCGCTGACAGAGCCGCTGACCTGGCGGGAGGAAGGCGAAGCCACCCTGCCCTGCCACCCCGAGCGCTTCGGGGACGTGGTGCTGGCGCGCAAGGACGCGCCGGCAAGCTATCATCTGTGCGTGACGCATGACGACGCCTGCCAGGGCGTCACGCTGGTCACGCGCGGGATCGACCTGAAGCCCGCGACCGCGGTGCACCGGCTGTTGCAGGCACTGCTGGGCTGGCCGGCGCCGGCCTACGCGCACCACCGGCTGCTCACGGACCCGGCCGGACGGAGGCTCGCCAAGCGCGACGGCGCGGCGACCCTGCGATCGCTGCGCGCTTCCGGCCTGACGCCGGCCGCCGTGCGCGCGCTTGCCGGCTGGCCGGACGCAGGCTCTCCCGCTCCCGCGCCGCCCTGACCGCCCGGGACCCGGGCTTCAGGCGGCGGACAATTCGCTCGGCACGATCATGGGGGCGGGCGCGTGGACCGGCTCGGCCGGTTCGCGGATCATGTAGCCGCGGCCCCAGACGGTGCCGATCAGGCTGCCCGCGCCGGCCAGCGCCAGCTTCTTGCGCAGCTTGCAGACGAACACGTCGATGATCTTCATCTCCGGCTCGTCCATGCCGCCATAGAGGTGATTCAGGAACGCCTCCTTGGTCAGCACCATGCCCTTGCGCAGGACCAGGAGTTCCAGGATCGCGTATTCCTTGCCGGTGAGGTGCACCGGCTGGCCGTTCACGGTCACTTCCCGGCTGTCCAGGCTGATCTGCACGCCCCCGAGGCGCAGCATCGGCTGGCTGAACCCCTTGCTGCGCCGGACCACCGCCTGCACGCGGGCGAGCAGTTCCGCGCGGTCGAACGGCTTGGTCATGAAATCGTCGGCGCCCATGCCGAGCGCTTTCACCTTCGCCTGCGCGCGGGCCAGGCCAGACAGCACCAGCACCGGGGTGCTGTTGCGCGCCTGGCGCATGCGCCGCACCACTTCGAACCCTTCGATGTCGGGCAGGATCAGGTCCAGCACGACGATGTCGTATTCGTAGTGGCGGAGCAGTTCCAGCCCCTCCTCCCCGGTATCGGCCTGATCGACCACGGCGGAGGTCGATTTGAGCACCAGGGTGATGGCACGGGCGGCGGTCAGGTCGTCTTCGATGAGAAGAACGCGCATGGGCTTCGTCTCCGCAACTTGCGGCTGTGTAATACCACCATAGCGTGTGCTTGGCCATGGTTTTTTCACCAAAGGCGCGTATCAAAATCAGCGATCGGCCGAGACGGGCCGGACAGAACAGGAACATTCGGCAAATTCCGTCATTTTCAGGATATGACATCTCTAAAATGAGCACGTGCTTCCATAATTCATCCATCCGCGCGCGGGCGGCGTTGCGCGACGTCGCGGCGCTGCGCCTCGAAGGGCGGGTTGTCGGCCTGTCCGGCCTCGCCGCCGATGTCGCGGGCCTCGCCGGCCACCTCGCCATCGGCAGCCGGCTCGCGCTCCATCCGCGCGACGGCGATCCGGTCCTGGCCGAGGTGGTGGGATTCCACGACGGGCTGGCCCGCACCATGGCGTTCGGATCGCTCCAGGGCCTCGGCCCCGGCGCCGCGGCCGTCGCCCCGGCCCGCCGGCGGCCCGGCGGGATGGCGCTCGCCGCGCCCGCCACGCTTTCCCCCTGCGCGGCCTGGCTCGGGCGGGTGATCGACCCGCTCGGCCAGCCGCTGGACGGGCGCGGGCCGCTCCCGGCGGGGACGCATCCGCGCCTGGTCCGCGCCGCCCCGCCCGTCGCGGCGCTGCGCGCCCGGCTCGGCCCGCGGCTCGATCTCGGGGTGCGCGCGCTCGATGCCTTCACCACCACCCGCCAGGGCCAGCGGCTCGGCCTGTTCGCCGGCTCCGGCGTCGGCAAGTCCACCCTGCTCGGCATGCTCGCGCGCGGCGCCGCCTGCGACGTGGCGGTGCTGGCGCTGGTCGGCGAGCGCGGGCGGGAAGTGCGGGAGTTCCTGGAAGACGAGCTCGGCGCCACCGGCTTGGCCCGCTCGGTGGTCGTGCTCGCCACCTCCGACGCCCCGCCGCTGCTGCGGCGGGAGGCGGCGCACGCGGCCATGACCGTCGCCGAGCATTTCCGCGACCAGGGCCAGCAGGTGTTGCTGATGATGGACAGCGTCACCCGCTTCTGCCTGGCGCTGCGCGAAATCGGCCTGTCGGCCGGGGAGCCGCCGGCCACCCGCGGCTTTCCCCCCAGCGTGTTCGCCGAACTGCCGCGCCTGCTCGAACGCGCCGGGCCGGGCCTGGAACCCGCCGACCCCGCCGCTGCCCCCGGCCACATCACCGCGCTGTTCACCGTGCTGGTGGAAGGCGACGACCACAACGAACCGGTGGCGGACGCGGTGCGGGGCATCCTGGACGGCCATGTGGTGCTGGACCGGCGCATCGCCGAGGCCGGGCGCTACCCGGCGGTCGATGTGCTGCGTTCGCTCTCCCGCGCCGCCAGCGGCTGCCTAAGCGGGGAGGAGACCGCGCTGCTGCGCCGCGCCCGCGCGGTCCTGGCGCTGCATGCGGACATGGCCGACCTGGTCCGGCTCGGCGCCTACCGCCCCGGCGCCGATCCGGCGGTGGACGAGGCGGTGGCGCTGGCCCCGCGCCTCGAGGCCATGCTGCGCCAGGAGCGCGATGATATGAGTCCTGTTCCGCGCGCCGCCCGCCAACCCGGCGCGCGATCCCAACCGCCGCAAGCGCCGGTCGGGATCAGTTCGATCGACGCCGCTTTCGCCGCCCTGCGCCAGGCGCTGACCCTTCCGGGAGATGCCGATGCCACGTGATCCGCTGCAGACCGTGCTGCGCCTGCGCATCCAGGCCAGGGACGCCGCCTTGCGCGATTTCGCCGCCGCGATCGAGCGGGAGACCGAGGCCGCACGGCGTCTGGCCGCGCTGGAACAGACCATCGGACGGGAGACGGAGGCCGCCAGCAGCCTCGACGGCGACGACACCGCGGTGGAGGCGTTCGGCGCCTGGTTCCGCCGCGCCCGCGCCGAGCAGGACGCCGCCGCCGCCGCACAGGAGGCCGCCGCCGGGGAGATGGAACAGACCCGCGCGATCCTGGCGATCGCCCGCGCCGCGGTGCGCGCGGTGGAGGAACTGCTCGCCCAGGCCGCCGGGGCACGGCGGACACAGGCGTTGGCGGCGGAACAGAAGCACTTGGACGAAATCGCCAGCCGACCGCAACCGGAATAGGGTACTCCGCGAAGGACCGCACACCGGGCCACGAAGGGCCGGCGCTACAGCGCCGCGCGCAGCGCCGCCGCCTCCGCCCCCACGATCCGCCCGCGGCGCAGCAGCAGATCGACCAGCACCAGCGCGACGTTGAACTTGAACGCGTCCCCGGTCCGCAGCACCGCCTCCACCCGCGCCAGATCCCACAGCGCGAAGCTCTCCACCTCCCCGTCCGCGGGACGCGGCACGAAGTCCGCCGGCAGCACGAGGTCGTAGGCATGGAGCCGGTCGCGCCGCAGCCCCTCGGGACGTTCCATCGCATAGGTGAACACGCCGACCGGCCGCGCCTGGCGGGCGCGCTCGGCGGGGATCGCCGCCTCCTCGGCCGCTTCCTTCACCAGCGTTTGTTCCGGGGACAACCCGGCCGGCACGCCGCCGGCGACGATATGATCGAGCTTGCCGGGATCGAGCGCCTTGTTCGCCGCCCGCCGCGCCACCCACAGCAACGGCCCGTCCGGGGTTTCAACGATCCCGTTCACATGCACGCCGGTGGCCGCGACCCCGAACGCCGGCAACGCGCCGCGATCGATGCGGGCGAGCACCGGGCCATCGGCGCTGGCGCGCACGTCGAACGCCTCCCCGCGCCAGCGGTACCATCCGTCCCGCGCCAGCGCCTCGGCCAATCCTGGGAGCGCGGCGGGATCGTCGAGGCGCACGCCATCGCTCCCGGCGACAACGCCTGGGAACCGCGCCAGCGCGGCGGCGAACGCGGGCAGTACCCAGCCCACCTGGGCCACCCCCGCCGGGGCCACCCCCGCCGGGGCCACTCCCGCCGGGGCGCCGAGGCGGAAGGGGAGCCGCCGCCCCGGCAGCACCGCGGTATGGCAGGCCAGCACATGCCGCAGCAGGCCGTCGGGGGCAGCCGCATCCGGCCGCCCGCCGGCCTCCGGCTTTGCATCCGCCGCCCGCGATGCCACATCCCCGGTCATGGACCTGTCCGTCGCCACCACCTCACCGCGCCCCGCTCGCCGCTCGCACTGGCAGACTATCCGCTCCCTGCTGCCCTATCTATGGCCGCGGCATGACCTCGGCGCGCGCCTGCGCGTCTCGGTGGCGATGCTGTTCCTGGTGCTCGCCAAGCTGGCCACCGTCTATGTGCCG
>JAJZVS010000210.1 GCA_021845555.1 Pseudomonadota bacterium | reverse complement strand
CGCGGTTTGGCGGGATCGGTCATGGCGTGCTTCCTCGCGGCAGGACAGGGCGCGCAGCATAGGCCAATTCGTGGCGGAACGCAGGCGGCGCGCAGGTTCGTGACGTGCGCGTCGGTTATGCGTACCCGCCGATGCGCGCCCCTCGATGCGCGCCGTTGGGGCAGCCGGGGGGATGCGCAGGCAGGAGGGGATCCGTGGCCTTGCCGCATCATGTCCGAGGGAGCGAGCCACGCACCTTGTCTTGCGCATCGACCCCGCGCATCACGGAGGCACAATCGCCCGGGGCGACCTGCCATGCCGCGCCTTCCCCGCATCGCCTCGGCCGAACCCCGCCGCGCCGCCACTGTAACCCTGCCGGCGCCCCTGCTTGAGGAGGCGCGGCTGCGGCAGGAGTGCTGGCGCGCCGATTACCGTCAGGCGATAGACGCCTGGAATGAGCATGTCGCCGCGCATGGTCTGCCGCTCGCGGCAGACCGACAGTTCTGATCGCCCGGCGCGACGGGCATCCGATGCACGGCGGGGGCGATCTCTATGTCGTCACTGTTCAGGCGGAGTGATGCTGTCGCAGCCGGCCGCCCACGCGGTGCTGCCGTTGCTGCCCGCGGCGGCGGCGGCGCCGAAGCTGATCGGCGAAACTTGCCCCGTCGCAAGAGCACGCTGGCCAGGCCCGGTTGGCACACCAGCACCCGGGCGGGCGACGGGCCTTTTTAGCGAAGTGTAGGACTTTTGTTTCGCGCGCCGTCGTCCAGTCGCCCCCGGACGCCCCCAGCAGCGCGCCGAAGCGTTTCAACCGTTGTCGTGAGGGCCGTGCGTCACCCATGAAAAGGAGTCGCCGATGGCACTTCGGTCCCTTCTCGCTCTTGCAGCGGCCTGCATATTGTCTGCATGCGCGATCACGAGTACCGCCGAACGCGGCCCTGATGGCATGCCGGTGCAGTACATCGACGGGATGTCGGCTGCGGTCGCCTACCAGCAGGCGGCGGAGTTCTGTCCGCAGGGCTACAAGCTGCTCGGTGAGCCGCGACAGACAACGCCTCTCGATTACGTCATGACGGTCGAGTGCCGGGCGGACAGTCGCGCGCCTCGCAGCTGATCGTCTCGCCTATCGGAGCTCGGGCTTGCGTGCCGGCGGCGCGGTGAATCCCAACGTGCGGAACGTCGTCGCCATGTGGGTCGGCAAGTCCGCCTCCACCCGCAGCCGCCCGCCCGCCGGGTGCGGCAATTCCAACGCGCGGGCGTGCAGGTGCAGCTTCGCCGACAGGCCGGTAACGGTGGCGGCGAAGGCGCCGTTCTGATCGGGTTCGGCGTATTTCACGTCGCCCAGGATCGGCGCGCCGATCGCCACGCAATGCACCCGCAGCTGGTGCGTGCGCCCGGTCAGCGGCTGCAGTTCCAGCCAGGCGAGCTTGCCGGCGTGATCGATCGTGCGGAAATCGGTGATGGCGCGGGCGGCATCCTGCTCGCCCCGTTCGGCCGGGGCGGTGCGCTCGCCGCGCGCCCCGCCGATGCGCTTGAGCGGCAGGTCGATCCGCCCCTCCGGCGGGATCGGCCGGCGGGCGACCACGGCCCAGTAGGTCTTCTCCACCTCCCGCCCGCGGAACGCCGCGGCGAGCTTGGCCGCCACGCCGGCGGTGCGCGCCAGCACCAGCACCCCCGAGGTGTCGCGGTCCAGCCGGTGCACCAGGCGCGGGCGGTCGGCGCCGAAGCGCAGCGCGTCCAGCATCCCGTCCAGATGCCGGGTGATCCCCGGACCGCCCTGCACCGCCAGGCCGGGCGGCTTGTTCAGCACGATCACCTGGTCGTCGCGGTAGAGTACCCGGCCCTGGAGGTCCTTCGCCTCCAGCGGATCGATCGGCGCCGGCGCCGCGGGGGGGGCGGGGGCGGCAGGCAGCGGCGGGACGCGGATCGCCTGGCCGGGCGCGAGCCGATCGGCGGCGCCGGCGCGCTTGCCGTCCACCCGCAGCTGGCCGGTACGGCAGAGCTTCTGGATCGCGCTCTGCGGCAGGCCGGGGAAGTGGCGACGGAGCCAGCGATCGAGGCGGATATCGGCCTCGTCGGACGAAACTGTGACGATGGAAACCATAACTCTCCGCGGCCGGCGCCCAAGGGGGAGCCCCAGGGGGAGCCCCAGGGGGAGCCCCAGGGGGCCGGGGTGGCCAGCGCACCGTGGCCGGCCCGGATTGGCCGGCGTGACGTGCGGGCGTGACGTGGCAGCCGGGGCGGGCGGGGTCAAGCCGGGCGGTCCCGCCGCGCGCGGGGCCGGCTACTCGATGGCGATGCCGCGGGCGCGCTCGCGCCGCGTCTCCCCCACCGCGGCGGCACGCTGGTCGTAGGCATCGACGATGCGCGCGACCAGCGGGTGGCGCACCACGTCGCGCTTGTCGAACCGCACCACGGAAATGCCGGCCACGCCCTCCAGCGTCTCCAGCGCGTCCTTCAGCCCCGAGCGCACGCCGGTGGGCAGGTCGATCTGCGACAGATCGCCGGTGATCACCATGCGGGTGCCCTCGCCCATGCGGGTGAGGAACATCTTCATCTGCACCGCGGTGGTGTTCTGCGCCTCATCGAGAATGACGTATGCGTGCGCCAGCGTCCGCCCGCGCATGAACGCCAGCGGCGCCACCTCGATCTCCCCGTTGCCGAGGCGGCGGATCACCTGCTCGCCCGGCAGCATGTCGTGCAGCGCGTCGTAGAGCGGGCGCAGGTAGGGATCGACCTTCTCCTTCATGTCGCCGGGCAGGAAGCCGAGCCGCTCGCCCGCCTCCACCGCCGGGCGCGACAGCACGATGCGATCGACCTTGCCGGCCTGCAGCATCGCCACCGCCTGCGCGACCGCGAGATAGGTCTTGCCGGTGCCGGCGGGGCCGACGCCGAACACCATCTCGGCGCCGGCGAGCGCCTCGATATAGAGCGCCTGGCCGGGGCTGCGGGGGCCGACCGCGCCGCGACGGGTGCGGATCGCCGGCAGGTCGGACAGCGGCAGGCGCGGGTCGGCCTCCGTCTCGGCCATGCGGATCGCGGTTTCCACCTCCCCGCGCCCGACGCCTTCGCCGCGTTCCAGCCGGCGCCATAATCCCTCCAGCGCCGCCTGCGCCGCATCGACGCGGGCCGGATCGCCGGCGATCGCCACCCGGTTGCCGCGGCAGGACATGCGCACGCCGAGACCCTGTTCGAGGCGCACCAGATGCCGATCGTGATCGCCGAGCAGCAGCGGCAGCAACGTGTTGTCGCGGAACTGGAGGGTGACGGCCTTGCCGTCGGGGCGGGGCGGGGCGGGAAACGGGGCGATCTGGCTCAAGCGGGCACACTCTCCGGGACGAGGGTTCCTGACAGGGAGTTGGGAAGGGCGGCGGCGATTTGCATCGGCACGACCGTGCCGATCAGCCGCACGGGGGCGGTGGCGTGGACGGGTTGCAGCCAGGGGGAGCGCCCGGCCACCTGGCCGGGATGGCGGCCGGGGCCGGTCAGCAGCACCGGAACGGTGGCGCCAACGCAGCCGGCGTTGAACCGCGCCTGCTGTTCGCGCAGCAGCGCTTGCAACTCGGCCAGCCGGCGGTCCTTCTCGGCTTCCTCGACCTGGCCGGGCGCGGAGGCGGCCGGGGTGCCGGGACGGGGCGAATACTTGAAGCTGTAGGCCTGGGCGAAGCCGACGGCGCGGATGAGGTCGAGCGTGGCCGCGAAATCCGCGTCCGTCTCCCCCGGATGGCCGACGATGAAATCCGACGACAGCGCGAGATCGGGGCGCGCCGCGCGCAGCCGTCCGACCAGATCGAGGTAGTCGCCGGCGCGATGCTTGCGGTTCATCGCCGCCAGCATGCGGTCGGACCCCGATTGCACCGGCAGGTGCAGGAACGGCATCAGCGCCGGCACCTCCGCGTGCGCGGCGATCAGGTCGGCGCCCATGTCGCGCGGGTGGGAGGTGGTGTAGCGCAGCCGCGCCAGCCCCGGCAGTTCGGCAAGCGCGCGGATCAGCCGCGCCAGGGACCAGGTCCCGCCGTCCGGCGCCGCGCCGTGCCAGGCGTTCACGTTCTGGCCGAGCAACGTGATCTCCCGCGCGCCCTGCGCGAGCAGCCGCCGCGCCTCGGCCAGGATCGCGCCCGCCGGGCGGCTTTGCTCGCTGCCGCGGGTGTAGGGGACGACGCAGAAGGAGCAGAACTTGTCGCAGCCCTCCTGCACCGTCAGGAAGGCGGTAATGCCCTGCGGGGCGGCGGCCTCCGGCAGGTGGTCGAACTTGTCCTCGGGCGGGAATTCGGTGTCGATCACCGCCGGCCCGCCCGGCGCGACGTCCAGGCGCGCGAGCAGTTCCGGCAGGCGGTGATAGGTCTGCGGGCCGAACACCAGATCGACGAACGGGGCGCGGGCGAGCAACTCCGCGCCCTCCGCCTGGGCGACGCAGCCGGCCACCGCCAGGATCATCCGCCCGCCCTCGGCTTCGCGCGCGTCCTTCAGACGGCGCAGCCGGCCGAGTTCGGAGAACACCTTCTCGGCGGCCCGGTCGCGGATATGGCAGGTGTTGAGGATCACCATGTCCGCCGCCTCGGGCGCCTCGGTCGCGGCGTAGCCGAGCGGGGCGAGCACGTCCGCCATCCGGGCGCTGTCGTACACGTTCATCTGGCAGCCCCAGGTGATCACGTGCAGCCGCTTCGCCGGCACGGCGCCGGGGGAGCCCGAAGGCACGTCCTGGGTGAGGGTCGTGAGGGTCGATCCGTCCATCAAGCACGCTCCGCCTGGCCGCGCCGGAACCGTCCGGCGGGCAAGGCGGGAGACATCGTCGAGGGGGCGGCCAGGGTCAATCGCACGGGGCGACTCTGCCTTCGGATTTGCTGCGCCAGTCTGACAGCAGCGCGCGACGGCTTGTCAAATGCTTTGTCGGTGACGGTTTCGGTGGCGGGAGCGACCGCGGGCGGGCCCGCCGCAACGACCGGGCCGCGTTGCCGGGCGCGAGCGTTCCGGGACGCGCACGGGGCCCCGGCCGGGAACAGGATGCGGCCCGGCTCGAAGGACATCAGCGCCGCCAGGAACGGGGTCAGATCGTCGTCGCGCGCCACTCACCCCCAGGCAAGATCGTCCGAGCTACCCCGCCACCACAGTCACCGAGTGCCTCCGTTCGGCGTGACCGCCGCACCGCCAGGCGCATGCTGCGAAGGGTCGGCTGTCCACCGAGGATCGTCGGAATGGAGGCGAGCCTGTCGAACCTCGCCATCGGTACCGCCCCAAGGATTTCCAGCGCGAACACACCAGGCTCAGGCCGCCGTGCCTGAACCCGGAAAGCGCGCCGCCCGCCTCAGGAAGTTCACGCGCGATCGAGGGCGTCCAACCGTTCCAGCACGGCCAGCGCGCGTTGCCGATCCGCGCCCCCCGCCAAGGCGCGAAACCGGACTTCCGTGTCGTGCACGGCGATCGCGGCCGTGCCGAGTTCCTCCATCAGCTTGTTGAGGCTGATACCGCGCGACGCCGCGAGCTGCTTCAGGCGCTGGCAGGTGTCGTCCGGAAGGCGCAGGGTGACCGTGCTCATGGAAATTTCTCCAGACATTCGGCGGGGGTCAGGATCGCGAATGCGGGCCAGCGAAGCTCGCCATGGCGCAGGTCACGGATATTATGGGTGACCACCGCCCGCGCGTCGCCGGCAACCGCCAGTTCGATCAGATAGTCGTCCCCAGGATCGCGTAGGTTGGGCCGCCAGCCGTAGTAGATTTTGACCCACCGTCCCGCCGCCGCCAGCGCCGCCAATACCTGAACCCGATCCTCCGGGGAGGTTTCCTCGCTCCAGACCGGACGCGCCAGCACGTCCTCATATTCCAGCCACAGCGCGTTGGAGAACAGCGGACGGTACCTCCCTTCGAGAGCGCCTCGCAACACCTGTCGCGACGCGCCGCCGCCGGAGCGCAATCCGGCGACGAACACGTTGGTGTCGATCACGATCGGGACCATGACGACAGCATATATGCTGTCATAGGCCCATTCAACGCCGCCCCCCGGGCCCCCCGCTTGCCTCCCCCGCGCCCGGCCCACAAACTCCCCCCAACACCGGGACGCGCCCCAACACAACCGCGCCCCCACCCACCAGGAGGAAACCCCATGGACCTCAACGGCGCGGTCGCCCTCGTCACCGGCGGTAACGGCGGCCTCGGCCAGCGCGTCTGCCACGCCCTGGCAAAGGAAGGCGCCCACATCGCCGTCATGTACGCGCAAAGCCGCGACCAGGCGGAGCAGGTCGCCCGCGACCTGACGGCCCGCCACCAGGTCAACGCTTGCGCCTTCGCCTGCGACATCACCAACGGCGCCGCCATCGAAACCCTCGTCGCCGGCGTGACCGCCCGCTTCGGCCGGCTCGACATCCTGGTCAACGACGCCGCCTACAACAAGGCGATCCCCTTCCCCGACCTCGACGCCCTCACGCCGGAGGTGTGGGAGAGGATCATGGCGGTCAACCTCACCGGTCCGATGCGGCTGATGCAGGCGGTCGCCCCGGTGATGAAGGCGCAAGGCCAGGGCCGCATCGTCAACATCGCCTCGGTCGCCGGGCTGCATCCGACCGGCTCCTCCATCGCCTATGCGGTCTCGAAGGCGGGCCTGATCCACCTGACGCGCTGCATGGCGGTCGCGCTCGCCCCTGAAACGCTCGTCAACTGCGTCGCCCCCGGCCTGCTGGAGGGCACGCGCGCGACCGCCAACCTCCGCGCCGAGCAGATCGAGCGGTCCGCCGCCGGCGCGCTCCTGAAGAAGGCCGCCGACAAGGACGACTGCGCCGACATGGTGGTGACGATGTGCCGCACCGGGACCATGACCGGCCAGACCGTCGTCATCGACGCCGGCCGGGTCTTTCACTGAGGCCCGCCGCCGGTCCGATCCCCG
>JAJZVS010000209.1 GCA_021845555.1 Pseudomonadota bacterium | reverse complement strand
AGATGGGAGAAGGCGCGGATCTCCGCCCCGGTTTCCACCGTCACGCCGGGGCCGAACACCACGTTGGGGCCGATCGTCACGTCCGGCGCCAGCACCGTATCGGCGCACAGGAACACCGAGCCGGGGTCGGTCATGGTCACCCCCGCGTCCATCGCCGCCGCGCGCAGGCGCGATTGCACCGCGGCTTCGGCGGCGGCGAGTTCGGCGCGGGAGTTGATGCCGGCGAGTTCCGCCTCCGGCGCCTCCACCGCGGCGACGCGCCGTCCGTCGGCGCGGGCCAGGGCGACCAGATCGGTCAGGTAGTATTCGCCCTTGGCGTTGTCGGGCCGCACCGCATCCAGCCAGCGGCGCATGTCGGCGGCCGGGGCACAGAGCGCGCCGGCGTTGCACAGGCCTACGGCGCGTTCGTCGGCGCTGGCGTCGGCCCATTCGACGATGCTGGTGACGAAGCCGCCGGCTTCGATCACCCGCCCGTAGCGGCCGGGATCGGCGGGGCGCAGCGCCAGCAGCGCCAGCCCCACCGCGCCCTCGGGGTGGCCCGGCGCGCGGCGGGCCAGCAGCCGGCGCAGCGTCTCCGGCCGGATCAGCGGGTTGTCGGCATAGAGCACCGCGACCTCGCCGTCGCCGAACCATGGGGCGGCCTGGCGGGCGGCGTGGGCGGTGCCGAGCCGTTCGGCCTGCACCACGCAGCGGTGCGGCGCGGCGGCGGCTTCCAGCGCCGCCATGTCGGGGCCGACCACCACGACGATACGATCGAACACCGCCTCGGCGGCGCCGATCAGATGGCGCAGCATGGGCTGGCCGGCGATCGGATGCAGCGCCTTCGGCAGCGCCGATTTCATGCGGGTGCCAAGGCCGGCGGCGAGAATCACGGCGGTGGAAGGCATGCGTTGTCCCTGAAGCTTGTCTCTGCGGGTAGCGGCGGAGCATAGGCCGAGTCAAAGACTCGCTCCATGATCCGGCTTCACATTGGATTTCGCAGTATGACCGGCCGAGGCCGGCTCGGTGTGTTCAGTGCGGCACCGGCGGACCCGGGTCCCATGGATCGCGTTGGACCACCCCGAGCTTGGCGAACTGCCGCTGATTCCGCGTCAGCACCGTCAGGGCGCGATCGGCCGCGATCGCCGCGATCGCCACGTCGGCGAACCCCGGACGGTGGCCGGCCGCATGGGCGGCGTCGGACATTGCGCCCGCGAGCCGGGCCGCCGGCGTGTCGAACGGCAGGATTCTGTCGCCATAGCACCGCACCAACGCGTCCAGCCAGCGCGACAGGGCATCGGCCTGCGCCGTCCCGCCCGCGCGCCGGAGCTTGCAGATCCCCTGCTCGATCTCGGCGACCGCGATCGACGGCAGGTGCAGTGCGTCGCTGGTGGCGCGGAACCAGTCCGCGACGGGTCGCTCGACCGGCGGTTTGCCGGGCGCCAGGGCCGAGATGACGCTGGTATCCAGCAGGTAGCCCCGCATCAGAGATCGGCTGCGCGCAGCGGGGTCGGGTCCCGCTCGACCTCGAACCCGGCCGGGATCGACAGCAGCATCTCGGCGAGGCTCGGGCCTTCGGCCGCGATCAGCCGTTCGGCCATGTCCATCGGCACCAGCATCGCGGCCGGCCGGCCGTGCTTGGTGATGACGCTTGCCTCGCCCTTTTCGGCGGCCTCGACCAGCGCGGAAAGCCGCGCCTTCGCGTCGCGGAGCTGAACCGTTCGCACGGGACCCTCCCATGACCGCACGTAGTCATGTATGGTCCGGGTCGCCGCGCGGCAACGCCCGTTCCAGGGGCGCGAGGCCCCTGCTTGCGCGAGGAGGGGATCGTCCACACCACGGACGGGACCGCGCGGCGGGTAGCGGCGGATCATGGGCCGTGTCAAAGACCCGCTCCACGATGCCGCTCCCCGCTGCCTTTCGGAGTATGACCGGCTGATGCCGACCCTGTTGCTCGATCTCGACGGCACCCTGGTCGATTCGGTGCCCGACCTTGCCGCCGCGCTGAACCGGCTGATGGTCGCGCGCGGCCTGGCGAAGTTCAGCCTGGCGGAGACCGCCGCGCTGGTGGGCGACGGCGTGCAGCGCCTGATCGCCAACGCCTTCGCCGCCCGCGGGCAGCGCGCCGACGAGGCGGCCGTCGCCGCCTATGTCGCCGATTACGGCGCCCATTACGCGGAGCAGAGCCGGCTCTATCCCGACGTCGCGCCGACGCTGCACGCGCTTGTCGGGTCCGGCTGGCGGCTGGCGGTCTGCACCAACAAGCTGGAGGCGCCGGCGCGCGCCCTGCTGGCCACGCTCGGGATCGCGGACCTGTTCGCCGCGGTCGGCGGCGGCGACAGTTTCCCCGCGCGCAAGCCCGATCCGCGCCACCTGCTGGCGACGCTGGCGGCGGCCGGCGGCGTGCCCGAGGAAGCGGTGATGGCGGGCGATCACGCCAACGACGTGCAGGCCGCCCGCGCCGCCGGCCTGCCCTGCATCTTCGCCGCCTGGGGCTACGGCACCGCCGAAATGGGCCGCCCCGCCCAGGCCACCGCATCGCGGTTCGCCGAGCTGCCGGCGCTTGCCGCGGCGCTGCTCGCGCGGCGATGAGGCGCCGGGATCGGAGCCGATGAGGACCCACGCATGGACGTCACCCTGCTGCTGCCTGCGCCGTTTGCCCCACCGGCCGGCGGGCACGCCTACAACCGGCGCATCGTCGCCGGTCTCCGGGATGCCGGGCACCGGGTAACGGTGCTCGCCCTGCCGGGCGCGCATCCGCTGGCCGACGCGCCGGCGCGCGCCGCCGCGCTGGCGGCGTTCGCGGCGCTGCCGCCGGAGACTTGCCCGGTGATCGACGGCCTCGTGCTGCCCGCCTTCGCCGGCCAGGGGGACCGGCTGGCGGCGCGCCCGACAGTCGGGCTGATCCACCACCCCACCGCGCTCGAACCCGGTACCGCCGAAAGCGAGCGGGCCGGCCTGCGCAACACCGAACTGCGCCTGCTGCCGCGGCTCGCCCGGGTGATCGCCACCAGCGAGGCCACCGCCGCGCGGCTGGCGGCGGATTTCGGCGTCGATCGCGCGCGCATCGCCGTGGTGGTGCCGGGCACCGACGACGCACCCCGTACCCCAGGTTTGGGCGCCACCGGTTCGGGCGGGCCTGGCTGCGCGATCCTGGCACTCGGCGCGCTCACGCCGCGTAAGGGCCACGACGTGCTGATCCGCGCGCTGGCGCGGCTGTTCGACCTCGACTGGCGGCTGACCATCGTGGGCGAGCCGCGCGATCCCGCCCATGCCGCGGCGCTGCGGGCACTGGTGGCGGCGCTGCGGGTGGAAGACCGGGTGCGCTTCGCCGGCGCGCTGGACGACGCGGCGCTGGAGACGCTGTGGGCCGGGGCCGACCTGTTCGCGCTGGCGTCCTGGTGGGAGGGCTACGGCATGGCGGTGGCCGAGGCGCTGAAGCGCGGCCTGCCGGTGGCGGTGACCAGCGGCGGCGCGGCGGCGGCGCTGGTGCCGGCCGAGGCGGGGGTGGTTTGCCAGCCCGGCGACATCGAGCAACTGTCGAAGGCGCTGCGCCGGGTGATCTTCGATGCCCCGCTGCGGCGCCAGATGGCGGCGGCGGCGTGGCAGGCCGGGCAGGCGCTGCCGGACTGGCCGACGCAGATCGCTGCGTTCGCCGCTGCGCTGCCCGCCATCGCCGGCGATGGTGCTGTCGGCGGCGCCGGCGCAGGATAGTCCGCCACCTGGCAACGGATTCGCATGGGACGCGGGTCGCCGGTCGCGGGCCGCCGATCGCAGGCCGCTGATCGCCGGGGGCAGGAACGTCACAGGAGAAACCTTCATGGCAGCGACCGCCGTCCTTTCCCGCTTCGCCAGCGAGATCCGCATCGGCGACATCAGCGCCGCGGCGGTGGCCGCGACGAAGCGGCATATCCTGGATTGCACCGGCGTCGCGCTTGCGGCGACCGCGGAGCCGGCGGGACGCATCGTGCTGGATGTCACGCGCGAGCAGGGCGGCGCACCGCAGGCGCGCGTGCTCGGGACCAATCTGCGGACCGGCACGGTTTCCGCCGCCTGGGCCAACGGCGCGCTCGCGCATCTGCTGGATTTCGACGACACCGGGTTTTCCCACCCGACCGCCTGCATCCTGCCCGCCGCGCTGGCGATGGCCGAGCGCGCGGGCGTGACCGGCGGCGATCTGGTCGCCGCCGTCTGCGTCGGCCTGGAAGTTTTCGAGCGGCTGTCGTTGTCCGGTCGGCAATACGAGCCCGAACTGCGGCGCCGCGGCTTCCATCCCACCTCGCTCTATGGCTGCTCGGCGGCGGCCGCAGCGGCCGGCAACCTCGTCGGCCTGAACGCCGCGCAGATGGGCGTCGCGATCGGCCTCGCGGCGGCCAACGCCGGCGGGCTGACGCAGCATTTCGGTACCTGGGGCAAGGGCATCCACGCCGGCAACGCGGCGCGCGCCGGCGTCACTTCCGTCCTGCTGGCGGCGAAGGACTACGTCGCCGACCCCGCCGGCATCGAGGGCGAGTACGGCTTCTTCGCGGCGTTCCACGGCGCCGGGAACTACACTCTCGGCAAGGTGGAAGTCGGTCTGGGGCAGCACTGGGCGATCGTCGATCCCGGCCTGACGGTGAAACGCTACCCGTGCTGCGGCGGCAATCTGCGCGCGCTCGACGCCGCGCAGGCGCTGCTGGCGGAGAACGACATCAGGATCGACGATGTCGCCAGGCTGGAGGTGGATGTGCATCCGGACCTGCTGTGCATCGTGCGCTTCCACACGCCCACCGATGGGTTCCGGGGCAAGTTCTCGCTCGACTACGTGCTGGCGGCCATGCTGCTGGACCGCCGCGTGGACCTGAACTCCTTCACCGACGGCTACTGCAACGCGCCGCGCATGCGCCAGGCGCTGGAAAAGGTGCAGGTCAACGCGCATCCGGAATGGCCCGCGGACGACACGTCCCGCCGCCGGTCGCCGGTCACCATCCGCATGCGGGACGGCCGCACCTTCACCCGGACGGTGGACAAGGTGCGCGGCAGTCCGGGCAACCCGATGACCCGCGAGGAGCTGCTCGACAAATACCGCGGCTGCGCCTCCCGCGTGCTCACCGGCGACCGGCTGGAGCGGTCGATCGCGGCGCTGGAGGCGCTCGACCGCCTGCCGGCGGCAACCGAGCTGATGGACGCGCTGACCCTCTGAACAGAAACCTGCCCCGTACGTTACCGCTATGGCCGGGCTTGACCCGGCCATCCGCGCACGAACGATCGGGGGCAGATGGCCGGCTCGACGGCCGGCCATGACAGGAGGGGTCGGTCCGCTACCTACTTCCGGGGCATATCCAGACCACGGCGGGAAATCTGGTCGCGCATGACCTGGGTGCTGCCGTGGTTGATGCCCGACTGGAAGGACCCCATCAAATTATGCGCGAACACGCCGTCTTCGATCGCCTGCGGCGAACCGTGCAGCAACTGGCCGTACGGGCCGAGCATCTGGCTGATCGCCTCGGTGGTGCGCACGCCGTGCTCCGGCGCCCAGACCTTCTCCGCCGAGCCCTCGTAGGTGAAGGCGCCGCCGTGCTCGACGATGGACATGCTGCGCATCGTCATCAGGCGGCAGACCTGCGCCTCGATCCACAGTTCGGCGATCTTGTCGCGGATCGCCGGGTCGCTCGCCGGGCTGTAGCCGTTGAAACTGTACGCCTTGACGAAATTGACGATGTCCTCGTCGCGGCGGACCGAGATCAGGTAGCGGGACGCGCCGACGCGATCGAGGTTCAGGCCCATGGCACCGACCCGCCAGCCCTCGTTCTCCTTGCCCAGCAGGGATGACGCGGGGATGCGGACGTCGTCGAAGAAGGTTTCGTTGGTCCTCTGGTGGCCATAGGTGGTGCCCACCGGCGCCATCGGATCGTTCTGAATCGTCCACAACGGCCGGACCGTGATACCGGGCGTGTCCATCGGGAACACGAAGACCGAAATGCCGCGGTGCTTCGGCACGGTCGGATCGGTCCGCGCCATCAGATACATATGCGTCGCGACATGCGCCGACGAAGTGTACATCTTCTGGCCGTTGACGACGTACTCGTCGCCGTCGCGCACCGCGCGGCATTGCAGGGAGGCGAGGTCGGCGCCCGCGTGCGGCTCGGTGAAGCCCAGCGCGAACGAAATCTCCCGCTTGATCAGCCGCGGGATATAGTACTGCTTCTGTTCCTCGGTGCCCGCCGCCAGGATCGCCGGCGCGCCGCTGCCGCCCATGCCCACGGGAATGTCCACCCGGGTGAATTCTTCCTCGACGATGTACTGCGACATGCGATCGCCGCCCTGACCGCCGTATTCCTTCGGATAGGCGATCCCGAGCCAGCCGCGCTCGTAGATCTTGCGATACAGCTCCTGCATCGCCGCGCTGGCGCCGGGGCCGCGACCGGGCGCGGTGTTCGATTCCGACTGGCCGCGTTCGGCCAGCACCGCGTCCGTCACGTGCTCCGCGATGAAGGCGCGGACCTCGTGGCGCAAGGCCTCCTGCTCGGGGGAATAGGCAAAGTCCATGGGATGCTGTCTCCGTGGCTGCCCGCGCCCCTGAACGCGGGGGCCGGCCGGAGAAATCTGCCCGGTTGCCGCCTCGCCCGCAACGTCGGGGCGGCGGTTCCCGTTACCGCGTCGCGGCCCGGCCCGCGCGGGGCGTCTCCGGCTCCCGGCTCAGCCCGCGCGCGGCGAGCTCGTCGAGGTAGCGGCGCCAGCGGCGGTCCTGCTCGCGGCCCAGTTCGTGCAGGTAGTCGAACGAATACAGCCCGGTGTCGTGCAGATCGTCGAACGTCAGCCGCACCGCGTAGTTGCCCACCGGCTCGATGCCGGTGATCCCGACATGGCGCCGGCCGGCGACCACGGTGCGCTGGCTCGGC
>JAJZVS010000208.1 GCA_021845555.1 Pseudomonadota bacterium | reverse complement strand
TGGAGGCCACCATCAACGGCATCGGCGAGCGCGCCGGCAACGCCTCGCTGGAAGAGGTGGTGATGGCGATCCGCACCCGCCACGACGCGATCCCGTTCGACAACAACATCAAGACCCGGAACATCCTGAAAGTGTCGAAGCTGCTCGCCGCCATCACCAGCTTCGACGTGCAGCCGAACAAGGCGATCGTCGGCCGCAACGCCTTCGCGCACGAGGCGGGGATCCACCAGGACGGCGTGCTGAAGAACGCCGCCACCTATGAGATCATGACCCCCGACAGCGTCGGCTGGACCAAGTCCAGCCTGGTGATGGGCAAGCACTCCGGCCGCGCTGCGTTCCGCGACAAGCTGACCACCCTGGGCTACGCGATCGGCGACAACCAGCTGAACGACGCGTTCCGCCGTTTCAAGGACCTCGCCGACCGCAAGAAGGTCGTGTACGACGAGGATATCGTGGCGCTGGTCGATGACGAGGTGATGCGCGACCACCAGCGCATCCGCTTCGTCTCGCTCGACCTCCACGCCGGCTCGAAGGGGCCGCCGCGGGCGGAACTGGAGCTGGAGGTCGACGGGGTGATAAAGCGCGCCGCGAGCTCGGGCGACGGGCCGGTGGACGCCACTTTCCGCGCCATCCACGAGATTTTCCCGCACACCGCCAACCTGGTGCTGTTCTCGGTCGGCGCCGTGACCGAGGGCACGGACGCCCAGGCCAAGACCACCGTGCGGCTGGAGGAGGCGGGCAAGATGGTCGATGGCCAGGGGGCGGACACCGATACGATCGTCGCCTCGGCGCGGGCCTATGTGCACGCGCTCAACAAGCTGCTGGTCAAGCGGGCGCGGACCGCGCCGGCGGCGCTGTCGGCCTGAACCCAGACGGCGTTCAGGGGGTGCCGGAATAGATGCCGGTGCCGGTGGTGGGGGCCATGCTCGAATCGCTGCTGCTGGCGGGCTGCGGCAGGCCGGGCATCCCCACCGTCGCGTCGCTGGGCGCGGCGGGCGGTTGCGGCGGCCGCCCACCGGTCAGGCCGAGCGACTGCGGCGTGGCGCCGCAGCCGGCCAGGCCGATCCCGGCCGCTCCGATCAGGGCGAGCATCAGCAGGCGCTTGGGCATGGGGGCGTCGCTTCCGGGGTGCAGGTCGCGCTACTGAACACCGAACCGCCCGGCGGCGCCAGGGCTGCCCCCACCTTGCATCGATCCGTTCCCACCCGTACACCGAACCCATGCCCGACCTGAGCAAACCCTACGACGTGTTGGTCGCCGGTGGCGGCAACGCGGCGCTGTGCGCGGCGATCACCGCGCGCCAGAACGGCGCCTCGGTGCTGCTGATCGAAAGCGCGCCGCGCGCCTTTCGCGGCGGCAACAGCCGCCACACCCGCAACCTGCGCGCCATGCACACCGGTCCCACCGGCGTGCTGACCGAGGCGTATCTGGAAGACGAGTACTGGGACGACCTCAAGCGCGTCACCGGCGGCAACACCGACGAGGCCCTGGCGCGCATGACGATCCGCGCCTCCGCCGGCGTGTTCGGCTGGATGAAGGAAAGCGGGGTGCAGTTCCAGCCCTCGCTCACCGGCACGCTGAACCTGTCGCGCACCAACGCCTTCTTCCTCGGCGGCGGCAAGGCGCTGGTGAACGCCTACTACCTCACCGCGGAACGGCTCGGCGTCGATATCCTGTACGACAGCGAGGTGCTGGCGCTGCACCTGGACAACGGCACGGTGCGGCAGGCCGACATCACCCACAAGGGCTTCCCCCGCACCGTCACCGCGCGCTGCGTGGTGGCGGCCTCGGGCGGGTTCCAGGCCAATCTGGACTGGATGCGGCAGTATTGGGGGGATGCGGTCGATAATTTCGTGATCCGCGGCACCCCCTACAACCGCGGGCGGATCCTGAAGAACCTGCTGGATCAGGGCGTGGCGCCGGTGGGCGACCCCACCCAGTGCCACGCCGTGGCGCTGGACGCGCGGGCACCGAAATTCGACGGCGGGATCACGACCCGCCTCGATTCCGTCCCCTACAGCATCGTCGTCAACCGCGACGGCGAGCGGTTCTATGACGAGGGCGAGGATGTCTGGCCGAAGCGCTACGCCATCTGGGGCCGGCTGATCGCCCAGCAGCCGGGGCAGATCGCCTATTCCGTCTGCGACGCGAAATCGGTGCCGCTGTTCATGCCGTCGGTCTTTCCGGCGATGGTCGCGCCGACGCTGGAGGCGCTCGCCGGCAAGCTTGGCCTCGATCCCGCGAAGCTGGTCGCCACCGTGGAACGCTACAACCAGGCGGTGGCGGAAGACGCCGCCGGGCGGTTCAACAACACCAAGCTGGACGGCTGTGCGACCCAGGGGCTCGAACCGCCCAAGACCAACTGGGCGCGGCGGATCGACAAGGCGCCGTTCACCGGCTATCCGCTGCGGCCCGGTATCACCTTCACCTATCTCGGCGTGCGGGTGAACGACCGGGCGCGGGTGCTGATGGAAGACGGGCGCCCGGCGGGCAATCTGTTCGCCTCCGGCGAGATCATGGCAGGGAATATCCTCGGCAAGGGCTACCTCGCCGGGTTCGGCATGACGATCGGCACGGTGTTCGGCCGCATCGCGGGGGAAGAGGCGGCGCGGCATGCAAGAAACTGACGCGATCGCCGACGCGCGGCGCGAGATCGAGGTCTGCAACGCCTGCCGCTACTGCGAGGGCTTCTGCGCCGTATTCCCCGCGGTCGAGCTCAAGCGCGAGTTCTCCGCCGGCGACCTGAGCTACCTGGCGAATCTCTGCCACGGCTGCCGCGGCTGCTACTACGCGTGCCAATACGCGCCGCCGCACGAATGGGGCATCAACGTGCCGCGCAGCCTGGCGCTGGTGCGGGACCAGAGCTACGCCGAATACGCGTGGCCGCCGCGGCTCGCCGGCGCGTTCGCGCGCAACGGCGTGACGGTGGCGGCGTCGATCGCGGCGGGCATCGCCCTGATGCTGCTGCTGACCATCGGGTTCGTGTCCGATGCGGCGTTGTATGGCGCGCACAAGGTGGTGCCCGGATCGTTCTACCAGGTGATCCCGCTGTGGATGATGCAGCTGGTGGGGGTCGCCACCTTCGGCTTCTCGCTGGTGGCGCTCGGCATGGGCGCGGCGCGGTTCTGGCGCGACGCGGGCACGCCCGCGCCGATCGGCCCGCGCGCGGTGCTGACGGCGGTGCACGATGCGCTGTCACTGAAGAACCTCGGCGGCGGCGGCGGCGGGTGCAACGACAATTCCGAGCGGTTCTCGCTGCGCCGGCGCTATCTGCACCACGCGATGATGTACGGCTTCCTGCTGTGTTTCGCCGCCACCTGCACCGGGTTCTACGACCATGCGATCCTCGGGCTCGCGGCGCCCTATCCGTTCCTCAGCGCCCCGGTGCTGCTCGGCACGCTGGGCGGGATCGGGCTGCTGGTGGGCACCTTCGGCCTGTTCGCGATGAAGCTGGTCGCCGACCCGGGACCGACGGCGCGCGAGCTGCTGGGGGCGGACGTGGCGCTGCTCGCCCTGCTGTTCTTCGCCGCGCTGACCGGGATCGCGCTGCTGGCGCTGCGCGGCACCGGGGGCATGGGGATCGCGCTCGCGGTGCATCTCGGCGTGATCCTGGCGCTGTTCGTGACCCTGCCGTACAGCAAGATGGTGCATGGGGTGTACCGTGCGGCGGCGCTGCTGCGCGCGGCGGCGGAGCATCGGGTCGGGGTGGGTGGCTGAGCCACGCGCTCCGGCCGCCGGCCCCGTGGCCATATCCCCGGCGCCCAGCTGGGCCGGCCTGACGCTCGACCGGCCGCGCGTGATGGGCATTCTGAACGTCACGCCCGACAGCTTCAGCGACGGCGGCGCCTATGCCGATCCGGCGCAGGCGATCGCGGCCGGCCGGGCGATGGCCGAAGCCGGGGCCGACATCATCGATGTCGGCGGCGAAAGCACCCGCCCCGGCGCCACGCCGGTCCCGCCCGCAGAGGAAATCCGCCGCATCCTGCCCGTCGTGCGCGGGCTGGCCGAGGCAGGGCTGCGCGTCTCCATCGACACAAGCAACGCCGCCACCATGCAGGCCGCGCTCGATGCGGGGGCGGCGATCGTCAACGACGTCTCCGCCCTGACGCACGACCCGGCCGCCGCGCCGCTGGTGGCCGCGCACGGCTGCCCGGTGGTGCTGATGCACATGCGCGGCACCCCCGGGACCATGATGGGGCACGCGCAGTATGCCGACGTCGCCGCCGAGGTGGCCGCCGAACTGGCCGCCCGGATGGCGGCGGCGGAGGCGGCCGGCATCGCCCGCGCGGCGATCTGCCTCGACCCCGGCTTCGGCTTCGCGAAACGGGCCGAGCACTCGGTGGCGCTGCTGCGCCGGCTGCCCGAACTGGCCGCGCTCGGCCGGCCGCTGCTGGTCGGCGTGTCGCGCAAGGGCTTCATCGGCCGCCTGTCGGGGGAGGAACGGCCGGCGGCGCGACTGGGCGGATCGCTGGCCGCCGGGCTGTTCGCCGTCTCCCGCGGGGCGGCGATCCTGCGGGTGCACAATGTTTCTGAAAGCATTGCGGCGCTAAGGGTGTGGCGGGCACTCGCCGACTGACGCCGGTGGGCCGGGGCGCGGGTGCGCCGATCCGGCGCTTCCATCGGCGCCTGTGGCTCGCTAAACCCATTCCGGTCGCGCGGCGCAGGCCTCGCGGCATGACCGACGGAGACCGCATGAGCAAATCCCGCCGCCTGTTCGGCACCGATGGCATCCGCGGCACCGCCAACACCTACCCGATGACCGCGGAAACCGCGCTGCGCCTGGGCCAGGCCGCCGGGCTGCTGTTCACCCGCGGCGACCACCGCCACCGGGTGGTGATCGGCAAGGACACGCGCCTGTCCGGCTACATGCTGGAACCGGCGCTGACCGCCGGGTTCATCGGCGCGGGGATGGACGTCACCCTGGTCGGCCCCTTGCCCACCCCGGCGATCGCGCTGCTCACCCGCAGCCTGCGCGCCGATCTCGGCGTGATGATCTCCGCCTCCCACAACCCGTTCGAGGACAACGGCATCAAGCTGTTCGACCCGGACGGCTGCAAGCTGTCCGACGCGACCGAACGGGAGATCGAGGCGCTGATGGGCACCGATCTGTCCCACCGCCTGGCCGCCCCGCGCCAGCTCGGCCGTGCCGCCCGGCTCGAAGACGCGGCCGGACGCTATATCGAGGCGGCGAAGGCCACCTTCCCGCGCGGCCTTCGGCTCGACGGCCTGAAGATCGTGATCGACTGCGCGCACGGCGCCGCCTACCGCGTCGCGCCGACCGTGCTGTGGGAACTGGGCGCCACCGTGGTATCGGTCGGGGTCAACCCGGACGGCTTCAACATCAACCGCGGGTGCGGCTCGACCGAGCCGGATTTCCTGTGCGCCCAGGTGGTCGAGCACGGTGCCGATCTGGGTATCGCGCTCGATGGCGACGCCGATCGCGTGCTGCTGGCCGACGAGCACGGAGAGTTGATCGATGGCGACCAGATCCTGGCGCTGATCGCCCGGTCGTGGGCGGCCTCGGGCCGGCTGCGCGGCGGCGGGATCGTCGCGACCGTGATGTCGAACCTGGGGCTGGAGCGGTTCCTCGCCGGCGAGGGGCTCCGCCTGCACCGCACCCAGGTGGGCGACCGCTACGTGGCCGAGCGCATGCGTGCCACCGGCATGAATGTCGGCGGCGAGCAGTCGGGCCACATGATCCTGTCCGATTTCGCCACCACCGGAGACGGCCTGGTGGCGGCATTGCAGGTCCTCGCGGTGCTCGTCGAACAGGAACGGCCGGCCAGCGAGGTGATGCGCGCCTTCGCCCCGCTGCCGCAGGTGCTGCGCAACGTCCGCTTCGCCGGCGCCTCCCCCTTGCAAGGCCGGGTGGTACAGGCGGCGATCGCGGCGGCCGAGGCACGGCTGGGCAGCACCGGAAGGGTACTCATTCGCGAGAGCGGCACCGAGCCGCTGGTGCGGGTGATGGCCGAAGCCGAGGACGAAGCGCTGGTGGCCGAGGTGGTCCATGCGCTCTGCGCCGCCATCGCCGACGCCGCGCGGGTGGCCGTGGACGCCGCCTGACGATGGCGGCGCTGCGCGGGCGCGTGCTGGCGATCGGCGGCTCCGATTGCAGCGGCGGGGCCGGGATCCAGGCCGATCTCAAGACCCTGACCGCGCTGGGCGCCTATGGGGCGACCGCCGTCACCGCCCTGACGGTGCAGGACACCAGCACGGTGTACGACATCCTGCCGGTGCCGGCCGCGTTCGTGCGCCGGCAGATCGAGGCGGTGCTGGGCGATCTCGGCGCCGACGCGATCAAGACCGGCATGCTGGGCGATATCGCCGTGGTGGAGGCGGTGTGCGACGCGCTGGCCGCCCAACCACCCCGCCCGCTGGTGGTCGATCCGGTGCTGCGCGCCACCGCCGGGCAGCGGCTGCTGACCGAGCCGGCGCTCGCGCTGCTGAAGCGCCGGCTGCTGCCGCTGGCGACGCTGCTGACCCCCAACCTGCCGGAAGCCGAGGCGCTGGCGGGCATGGCGATCCCGGACCTCGGCGCGATGGGCCAGGCGGCGGCGGCGCTGCTGACGCTCGGCGTGCCGGCGGTGCTGCTGAAGGGCGGCCACCTGCCGGGGGAAACGGTGGTCGATCTGCTCGCCACCGAGGAGGGGGTGGAGGAATTCGCCGCCCCGCGCCTGCCGGGACGCCACACCCATGGCACCGGATGCACGCTCGCAAGCGCCATCGCCGCCGGGCTGGCGCAGGGGATGGCGCTGCGCACGTCGGTGCTGCGGGCGCGTGCCTATGTGCGCGCGGCGATCGCGGCCGCGCCGGGACTCGGCGCCGGACACGGGCCGCTGAACCACGCGGCCTGGATCGATCCGCC
>JAJZVS010000207.1 GCA_021845555.1 Pseudomonadota bacterium | reverse complement strand
CACCGTCGGCCTGCTCGGCGGCAACGGCGCCGGCAAGACCACCACCATCGCCATGCTGCTCGGCCTGTTGATCCCCACCGCCGGGCGCATCCGCGTGCTCGGCTTCGACATGGCGCGCGAGCGCTTCACCGCGCTGGCGCGGATGAACTTCTCCTCGCCCTACGTCTCGCTGCCCAGCCGCCTGACGGTGGCGGAGAACCTGCGCGTCTATGGCCATCTCTATGGCGTGCGCGGGCTGGAACGGCGGATCACCGAGCTTGCCGCCGAGCTCGACCTCTCTGCCCTGCTGCACCGCCCCGCCGGCCAGCTCTCGGCCGGGCAGAAAACCCGCGTGGCGCTCGCCAAGGCGCTGATCAACCGTCCGGACGTGCTGTTGCTGGACGAGCCCACCGCCAGCCTCGACCCCGATACCGGCGACTGGGTCCGCAGCTGGCTGGAGCGCTACCGGGCCGAGAGCGGCTGCACCATCCTGCTCGCCTCGCACAACATGGCGGAGGTGGAGCGGCTCTGCTCGCTGGTCCTGATGCTGAAGCAGGGCCGCATCGTCGATCGCGGCAGCCCCGCCGAACTGCTGGACCGCTACGAGCGGGAGGATATGGAAGAAGTGTTCCTCGACATCGCCCGCGACCGCCGCCGCCACGAGGAAGCCGAGGTGGGCGGATGACCGGCGCCCCGCGCCGCGTCTGGGGGCTGATGTACCGCCACCTGGCGCTCTATCGCCGGTCCTGGCCGCGGCTGCTGGAACTCGCCTACTGGCCGGTGCTGCAGATGTGCATCTGGGGCTTCACCGCCCGCTTCATCGCCGGGCGCATCGCGGCGACCGGCGGCGGCGCGCAGGCGGCGGCGCTGGCCGGGGCGGCCCTGCTGGGCGGCGTGCTGCTGTGGGAAGTGGCGCTGCGCAGCCAGATGGGGGTGGCGATTTCCTTCATGGAGGAGATCTGGTCGCGCAACCTCGGTCATGTCTTCGTCTCCCCGCTGCGGCCGTGGGAACTGGTCGCGGCGCTGCTCGGGATGTCGATCATCCGCATGCTGGCCGGGGTGCTGCCGGCGATCGCGGTCGCCTATCTGCTGTATGCGTTCAACCTGTTCGCGCTCGGCCCGGTGCTGGTGCTGTTCTTCGCCAACCTGATGCTGATGGGCTGGGCGGTGGCGCTGGCGGTGGTCAGCCTGATCCTGCGCCACGGCGCGGGGGCGGAGGCGCTCGCCTGGTCCGTGCTGTTCGGGCTGACGCCGTTCGCCGCGGTGTTCTACCCGGTCGCCGTCCTGCCGGCGCCGATGCGCGCGATCGCCGCCATCGTGCCGGCCTCGCATGTGTTCGAGGGCATGCGCGCCGCCCTGCTGCACGGCGCGGTGCACTGGGACCAGCTCGGCGCCGCCTTCGGCCTGAACGCGGTGTGGATGCTCGCTGCCGCGCTGCTGTTCGCCCGCCAGTTCCGCGAGGCCCGCCGCCGCGGCGCGCTGCTGAGCATGGGCGAGTAGGACCCCACGCGGTCGCCGCGGGGCGGAGCCCGATCCGCCCGCTACCAGACCCCTCGCGTGTCGATCACGAACTTGTCCTTCAACACATCCCGGTCCACCTGCAGGAACCCCTGGTGGTCCACCAGCAGCAGCACCAGGTTCGCGCGCTCCAGCGCCGCGTCGAAATCATGCAGTTCGAGCCCCAGCCCGGAAAGTTCCGGCGGCAACCGCCCGATGTGCGGCTCCACCACCAGCAGTTCCCCCAGCTTCGCCTCGGCCAGCTTGCGCACGATCTCGACCGCCGGGCTCTCGCGCAGATCGTCCACGTCTTTCTTGTAGGCGAGACCGAGGCAGGCGATCACCGGGCGCTTCAGCGCCGCCGCCCGCTCGCGCACCTTCGCCACCACATAGTCCGGCTTGGCGTCGTTGATCTCGCGGGCCGCGCGGATCAGCTTCGCCTCCTCGGGGTTGGTGGCGACGATGAACCAGGGATCGACCGCGATGCAGTGCCCGCCGACGCCGGGACCGGGGCTCAGGATGTTCACCCGGGGATGCAGATTCGCCATCGCGATCAGATCCCACACGTTGATCTTCAGCTTGTCGCAGATGAACGACAATTCGTTGGCGAAGGCGATGTTCACGTCGCGGTAGGCGTTCTCGGTCAGCTTCGCCAACTCGGCGGTGCGCGCGGTGGTCACCCGGCATTCCCCGCGCACCACCATGCGATACAGCGCCAGCGCCCGCTGCGCGCAGCGGCGCGTCATGCCGCCGATCACGCGCGGGTTGTTCACCACCTCCTCCAGGATCCGCCCAGGCAGCACCCGTTCCGGGCAATGCGCCACCTGGATCTCCGCCATCTCCCCCTTCTGCTGCGGAAACGTCAGGTCCGGGCGCAACTCGGCCAGGATCGCCGCCATCCGCTCGGTGGTGCCGACCGGGGAGGTCGATTCCAGGATCACCAGATTCCCCGCCGCCAGCACCGGCGCCACCGCGCGGGCGGCGTTCTCCACATAGGACACGTCCGGCGTGGCGCTCGCGCCGTGCCCGCGCAAGGGCGTCGGCACGGCGATGATGAACGCGTCGGCCGGTGCGATTTCCAGCCCGGCGCGCAGCTTGCCGCCCTCCACCACGCGGCGGACCAGCGCATCCAGGTTCGGTTCGCCGAAATGCGGCCGGCCGGCGTTGATGGAGGCGATCACCGCCGGGTTCACATCCACCCCCAGCACCTCCACCCCGTTCTCGGCGAACACCGCCGCCGTGGGCAGGCCGATATAGCCCAGGCCGACCACAGCGATGCGGGCGAAACTATCCATGCAGCAGGGCCTCCACGATGCGGGCGGCGGCCTGGCCGTCGCCATAGGGGTTGTGGGCGACGCTCATCGCCCGGTAGGCGGCGGCATCGTCCAACAGGCGGGTGGCGCGCGCCACCAGAACTTCTGTTTCGGTACCGACCAGCTCCACGGTGCCCGCGGCCACCGCTTCCGGCCGCTCGGTCGTATCGCGCGTGACCAGCACCGGCTTGCCGAGCGAGGGCGCTTCTTCCTGCACCCCGCCGGAGTCGGTAATAATCAGCGCGCTGCGGCGCATCAGGTTGACGAACGGCAGGTAGTCCAGCGGGTCGATCAGGTGGATCGCCGGATGCGCGCCCAGCACGCGTGCGGCCACTTCGCGGACGTTCGGGTTCAGATGCACCGGATAGACGATCTCCACATCCCCGCGCGCCGCCAGTTGCAATAACCCCGCGGCGACACGATCGAGGCCGCCGGCGAAATTCTCCCGCCGGTGGCCGGTGACCAGGATCAGCCGCTTCGCCGGATCGAACGCGGGCAGCGCCGCGTCCAGCGCGGCGGCACGCGCCGGATCGGCCTCCAGCATCGCCACCGCTTCCAGCAGCGCATCGATCACGGTGTTGCCGGTGACGGTGATGGCGGCCGGATCGATCCCCTCGCGCAGCAGATTGTCCCGCGCCGCCGGCGTGGGGGGGAAGTGCCAGCGGGCGATCACGGTGGTGAGCCGGCGGTTCATCTCCTCCGGCCAGGGGGAGAGCACGTTGCCGGTGCGCAGCCCCGCCTCGACATGGCCCACCGGCACTTTCGCATAGAACGCGGCCAGCGCGGCGGCGAAGGTGGTGGTGGTGTCGCCCTGCACCAGCACGAGATCGGGGCGCAGTTCGGCATAGACGCCGGCGAGGCGTTCCAGCACCGCGGTGGTGATCCAGGTCAGCCCCTGGCCGGCGCGCATGATATCCAGGTCCCGGTCCGGATGGATCGCGAACAGCGCCAGTACCTGGTCCAGCATCTGCCGGTGCTGCGCGGTCACGCAGACCAGCGGCGTGACGCCTTGCGTTGCGGCGAGGCGGCGGACGACCGGGGCCATCTTGATCGCCTCGGGGCGGGTGCCGAAAACCGAAAGGATGCGCATGTCGTGTGTCACGGCCGAAAGGCGCGGCGTCCTTCCCGCGCGGGAGGCCGACAGTTACCGGACCGCGCCGCTCAAAGCCAGCGCCAAGGCGGCCCGTCGCCCGGCCACGGTCATTCCGCCGCTTCCAGGAAGAACTGCTCGGCTTCCTCGTCATAGGCGTAGAGCTCGGCGTAGCGGCCCCAGGCGATCGCGGCGCGCAGCGTGTCCTCGGCATATTCGGGGGACATGCGGTCCTCCAGCTCGTCACGGAAGCGCACCGCGGAGGCGCGATGGTTCCAGCGCTCCTCCAGCACCTGGCGGATGGTGACGGCCAGCGGCACATGGGCGCGCAACGCGGCGGCGAAGCGCGCCTTGCGCGCATCCGTGTCGGCGGTGGCGAAGGCGCGGCCGGCCTCGGTCAGCAGGATGTCGCCTTCGGCCAGTTCGGCGAAGCCCAAGGTCTGCAAGGTCTCCCCGAGCGGGAACAGATCGTCCAGTTCCAGTTGCAGCGCCGCCGCCAGCGCCGGCAGATCGGCCCTTCCGTGGTAGGGGTCGCCGGCCAGCGTCTCCATCAGCCCGGCCATCAGGTTGGTGCCGACCCGGTGCAGCGGCGCCATCGCCGGCGCCGGTGCCGGACCGGGGGCGGCGGACGGCGCGGCGGGCGCGGGACGGCGGGTCATCAGCGCGTAGATATCCTCCACCAACTGGCGGAACGCCGGGTCCTGGCGGTTGCGCGGATAGGGCAGGGGGACGGCAAGCGCGTGCTCCACCCGTCCGGGATTGACCGCGAACACCAGGATGCGGTCGCACATCAGCACCGCCTCCTCGATGTTGTGCGTCACCATCAGCACCGCTTTCACCGGCAGGCGCTTCTCGATCCACAGGTCGATCAGGTCGGTGCGCAGCGTCTCCGCGGTGAGGACATCGAGCGCGCTGAACGGCTCGTCCATCAGCAGCAGGTCGGGGTGCACCACCAGCGCGCGGGCAAGGCCCACGCGCTGGCGCATGCCGCCGGAAAGCTCCTTCGGATAGGCGTTCTCGAACCCATCGAGCCCGATCAGGTCGATCGCCGCCAGCGCCCGACTGGTGCGCTCGGCGCGCGGGATGCCGCGGGCTTCCAGGCCGAGTTCCACGTTCGCCTGCACCGTCAGCCAGGGGAACAGGGCGAAACTCTGGAACACCATCGCCACGCCCTCGGGCGGGCCTTCCAGCGCGCGCCCGTGCCACAGCACCTCGCCGGCCGTGGGGCGCAGCAGCCCGGCAATGATGCGCAGCAGCGTGGACTTGCCCGAGCCGGAACGGCCGAGCAGGGCCACCAGCTCCCCTTCGCGCAGGCTGAGTTCGACGTTGTCGAGCACCAGCAGATCGGCGCTGGCGTCCTTGTGGTAGGCCTGCCGGCAGCCGCGCACGTCGAGCAGCAGGTCGGTCGGCGCCGGGGTCGTGTCCATATGAGGCCTCCGTCAGCCGAGGGTCAGGCGGCGGGTGGAATAGGCGTAGAGCGGGCGCCACAGCAGCCGGTTGAACAGCATCACGAAGCCGGACATCACCACGATACCCAGCATCACCCGCGCCATGTCGCCCCGCGCGGTGGCCTCGGCGATATAGGCGCCGAGACCCTGCGCCGTCAGCGTCGCGTTCCCCCAGGACGCGACCTCGGCCACGATCGAGGTGTTCCAGGCATTGCCCGAGGCGGTGATCAGGCCGGTGACCAGATAGGGGAAGATGCCCGGCAGGATCACCCGCCGCCACCACAACAGCCCGCCGACGCGGAAATTCGCCGCCACTTCGCGCAGGTCGCCCGGAAACGCGGCGGCGCCGGCGACCACGTTGAACAGCACGTACCACTGGGTGCCGAGCAGCATCAGCGGCGTGAGGAAGATGTTCGTGTTCAGCCGGAACCGCACGATCGCCAGCACGAACACCGGGAAGAACAGGTTGGCGGGGAACGCCGCCAGGAACTGCACCACCGGCTGCACCCGCCGCGCCCAGGCCGGCCGCAGCCCGATCCACACGCCAAGCGGCACCCAGATCGCGCAGGCGACTGCCATCACCGACAGCACCCGCAGCAGCGTGTAGAAGCCGAGCAACGTGACATGGAACAGGTCGTGCCAGCGCAGCTCCGTGCCGAGGAAGCGCAGGATCTTCCACCCCGCCCAGGCCAGCACGAGCGCCAGCGCCGCCAGCCAGAGCGCATCGACCGCGCGCGAGGGCGGCCCCTCGCGGGTCGCCACCGCCCGGCGCAGCGGCACCGCCAGCCGGAGTCCCCCCACCGCCGTCGCCGCCGCGCCGACCGCGTCGCCGATGCGGTTCAGCAGCAGGGTGCGGCGCATCAGCCGCAGCATCCACGGATCGCCGGCGGTGGCGCCGGCGGTCGTCTCGAACCGGAACTTCGCCGACCAGGCGACCAGCGGGCGGAACAGCAGCTGGTCGTAGCCCAGGATCACCACCAGCATCGTCCCGATCGCCCAGCCCACCGCGGCAAGGTCCCGCCGCTCCAGCGCCAGCGCCACGTAGGAACCGATGCCCGGCAGCTTCCAGCTGTTGTTGCCGACCGAGATCGCCTCCGCCGCCACCACGAAGAACCAGCCGCCCGACATCGACAGCATGGTGTTCCACACCAGGCCCGGGGTGGCGAACGGGACCTCCAGCCGCCAGAAGCGCTGCCACGGGGTGAGGCGGAAGCTCGCCGCCGCCTCCACCAGATCGGCGGGCAGGGTGGTCAGCGCCTGGTAGAAGCTGAACGCCATGTTCCAGGCCTGGCTCGTGAACACCGCGAAGATCGCCGCGAGTTCGAGGCCCAGCACCCGGCCGGGGAACAGGTTCATGAAGAACACGACGGTGAAGGTCAGGAAGCCGAGGATCGGCACCGATTGCAGGATGTCGAGGATCGGGATCAGAATCAGCCCGGCCCGCCGGGACTTCGCCGCCGCGGTGGCATAGGTGAAGGTGAACACCAGCGAGGCGAACAGCGCGGCGAACATGCGCAGCGTGGTGCGCACCGCATAGGCCGGCAGGAAGGCCGGATCGAGATGCACCGCCAGCGCCCGCGGCGCGGTGAGCGGCAGCAGCGTG
>JAJZVS010000206.1 GCA_021845555.1 Pseudomonadota bacterium | reverse complement strand
CGCGCCCAATACAGGGCGTATTGGCAAGGAGCGCAAAGCCCCTGACGCGGCAAAGACCAAGCCAGCGCCCGCGCAGACTGTGAGAAATCCGGGCTAGCCCCCCCAGCACCACCAGCCGGGGCGGGCGAGCGCCGCCGCCGCCTCGGCCGCCGCCGCCGCATCGGGGAACAGACCGAAGCAGGTCGCGCCCGAGCCGCTCATGCGCGCCAGCAGGCAGCCGGGCCGGGCGGCCAGGGCGGCCAGCACTTCCCCGATCGGCGGGCACAGCGCGCGGGCGGGCGGTTCCAGATCGTTGTGCAGCCCGGCCAGGTCGTCCGCCATCGCGCGCGTGTCCGGCCACCCGGCGGGCAGCGACGCGGGGGCGGAGAACGGGCCGGTGCGGCGGCGGAACACCTCCGCGGTCGCCACCGGCACGCCGGGGTTGACCAGCGCCAGGCCGAAGCGCGGCAGGCCTGGGGCCGGCGCCAGCAGCTCGCCGACCCCGCCCATGCGCGCGGGGCGGCCGGCCAGGCACACCGGCACGTCGGCGCCGAGGCCGGCGGCGAGCGCGGCCAGATCCACCGCGCCCACCGGCCCTTCGGGGCCGATCCGCCACAGCCGCGCCAGCACGCGCAGCGCCGCCGCCGCATCGGCCGAACCGCCGCCCAGGCCGGAGGCCACCGGCAGCGCCTTGGTCAGCACCAGCCGCGCCCGCGCCGGCACCCCGGCCGCCGCGGCCAGCGCGCGGGCGGCGCGCAGCACCAGATTGTCGGCCTCCGCCGCCAAGGCAGGCGCGAAGGACCCGGCCAGTTCCAGGGTCAGCGCCGGGGCGTCCCCGGCCTCCAGAAGGTCGGCGGCGCCGGCGAACACGGCGAGACTGTCCAGCAGGTGGTAGCCGTCCGCCCGCCGCCCGGTGACATGCAGGAACAGGTTCACCTTGGCCGGCGCGGCTTCGGCGAAGGGAAGCCCCGGCCGCACGGCCGGCTGGATCGGCGTCACCGCCCGGCGAGGCGCTTCGCCGGCGCCAGCACGCGCCCCGCGGCGGTGTCGCGCAGCAGGCGCTTCTGCAGCCGCACCGCCTCGGCAGGGGCCGGGTGCAGCGTGAGCGCGCGCTGCCACTGGTAGCGCGCCTCGATCTTCCGCCCGGCGGCCCAGTAGGCATCCCCCAGATGGAAATTGATCGTCGCGTCCAGCGGCGCGAGTTCGGCGGCGCGCTGGAGCAGGTCCACCGCCTGCGCGATCTTGCCCTGGCGCAGCCGCACCCAGCCCAGGCTGTCGGTCACGGCGGCATTATCCGGCAGCTGCCGGTTTGCCGTCTCGATCATCCGCGCCGCCGCCGCCAGGTGATCGCCGCGATCGGCCCAGGAGTAGCCGAGGTAGTTCAGCACCAGCGGCTGGTTCGGCGACAGTTGCAGCGCGCGCTTGAAATCGGCCTCCGCCTTCGGCCACGCGCCGGCGCGGTCGTAGGCCACGCCGCGATCGTAATACATCGCCCAGTCGGCCTTACCCGCCGTGCCGGCACGGGCGAGCGCCTGCGTATAGGCGGCGACGGCGGCGCGGAAATGCCCCGTCTCCCGCAGGATGTCGCCCTGTTCGGCCAACGGCAGCGGACTTTCCGGGGCGATCCGGGCGAGGCGGCGCAGCAGTTGCATCGCCTCCTGGCCGCGGCCCAGCCGGCGCAGCACGTCGGCGGTCTGCAACTGCGCGACCGCGGCCAGCGGATCGTTGAGGGGGATGCCGGCCAGCAACGCCAGCGCCTCCCGCGCCGGCTCGGGCGTGCCTTCCGGCACCGCGCCGGGCGCCGGTTCCTGGATCTGGGCTGCCAGGATGTCGGCAGCCAGCAACCGGGCGGCGGCGAACTGAGGCCGCGCCGCCAGCGCGAGCCGCAGCATCAGCAGGGCCGAGTCGGGCTGGTCGGAGGCGCGCAGCGTCGCCCCGAGGCCGAGAAACGCCTCCGCCATGCCCGCGGCGGCACTGTCGATCGGGCGATGGGACAGGGAAGCGACGAGTCCCGGCAGCGCGATCGCGAATTCCGGCGTGGCATGGGCCAGCGCCGCCAACCGGCGCAGCGCCGGCGCCCGCTTGCCGTGCCGCGCGTCGAAACTGGCGAAAATCTGGCCGCTGCGCAGATCCCCGCCGTGCAGCGCGGCCTCGGCGCGATGGTAGAACCCGGCGGCGACCGCGGTGCGGCCGGCGAGATCGGCGATCAGCCCCGCGTGCAGCAGGTAGATCGCCTGCGCGTGCGCGCCGGAATCGTCGGGGGCGAGGGTGGCGAGCGCGGCATCCGTCTGACCGGCCCCCTGCTCGGCCCAGGCCAGCAGCAGCGGGCGCAGCACGCCGGCCTGGCCGTCGCGCGGCAGGGCGCGGATCAGCCGTTGCGCCGCCGTCCAGCTGCCCTCGCGCGCCGCGACCGCGGCCCGCAGCATCAGCGCCGCGTCGTCGTCGGGCAGCGCGCGGGCCAGCCGCAGCGCGGCCGGATTGCCGCTGAGCAGGCTGGCGGCGAAGCCGCGTCGCAGCAACGCCGGATCGTCCGGCCGCCAGGTCAGGGCGGTCAGGAAATCCTCCGCCGCGTGGGCGACGTTGCCGCGCGCCAGCGAATAGGTGCCGTTGAGGAACGCGGCATCCGGACCGACGACGGACGCGGCGGGGGCGGGCCCGGTCACCGGGCTGGCCGCGACCGGGTCCACCGGCAGCGCCAGAGCGGCGAACACGAGGAAACCGGCCAGAACGAGACGGCGGAAAAACAGACGAATCATCATGGGCCAAGACTACAGGCAGCGCCGGCCGCCCGCCACCGGGAATCCGGTTCCAACCGCCGCCCCCCGCTTGTCGCCCCGCCCCCGGCGCCGTATCTCTCCCGTCATGCGCGCATCCTCCCTGCTCCCCGTCCGGTTCCCCTCCCTGGTTGCCTCCGCGGCGGTCGCCGCCAGCTTGGCGGCCGTCCTGCTGGCCGTGCCGGCCGTCGCGGCGCCGCATCATACGGTGCACAAGGGCGCGGCCGTGGCGGCGCCGAAGGAGCTCGGCGCGTTCGGCCGCTGGATCGCCGCCACCCACGGCACCGGCGGGCAGATGGTCTGCTACGCCTTCACCCGCGCCGGCGACGAAGATCCCGCCACCGGCAGCGGCCCGATCCTGAGCGTCACCGACCGTCCGGGCGGCCGCAACGAAGTCGCGGTCAGCGGCGGGCCGCTCTATCCGAAAGGGGCCGGGGTGATGGTGCAGGTCGGTGCCACCGGCCTCGATTTCTACACCTCCGGCCACGACGCCTTCGCCCGCGACGGCCGCGCCACGGTGGCTGCGTTCGAGCGGGGCGCGACCGCGGTGCTGCGCCCGCCCGGCAAGGGCGCCGCGCCGCTGTCGTTCAGCCTGACCGGCTTCAGCGCCGCCCATGCCGCGATCCGCAAAGCCTGTCCGCCGCGTTGAGCCACGCGTCCCCGCCCCCAGGGTGGCGTCCAGGGTGGTGGCGCCGATGACCGCCGCCGCCGCCCGGGCGATCGCGCCGGAGGCCGCGCTCACCGCCGACGAGCGCACCCGCATCCTGGCCAAATCCGCGCTGTTCGATCCGCCGACGCCGCAACTGGCGGACGGGCGGCGCGACCTGGTGGGCCTGTCGCGCGACGAACTGGTCGCCGAGATGGCCGCGATCAACGAGGCGCCGTTCCGCGCCCGCCAGCTCTGGCACTGGATCTATCATCAGGGCGCGACCGATTTCGCGGCCATGAGCACGATCGCGCGGCCGACCCAGGCCAAGCTCGCCGAACGCTTCGTGGTCGGCCGGCCCGAGGCGGCGGTGGTGCAGACCAGCACCGACGACACCCGCAAGTTCCTGTTCCGCTTCCGCGACGGGCAGGAGGCGGAAACGGTCTATATCCCCGATCCGGTCGCGGATCGCGGCGCCGTCTGCCTGTCCTCGCAGGTCGGCTGCACGCTGTCCTGCCGGTTCTGCCACACCGGCACGCAGCGGCTGACCCGCAACCTCGGCGCCGCCGAGATCGTCGGCCAGTTCATGGCGGCGCGCGATTCCTACGGGGAGTGGCCGAGTCCGAAAGGGGAGACGCCGCGGCTGCTGTCCACCGTCGTGCTGATGGGGATGGGCGAGCCGCTCTATAACTACGCCAACGTCGCCAAGGCGATGACGATCGTGATGGACAACGAGGGGATCGGCCTGTCGCGCCGGCGGATCACGCTGTCCACCTCCGGCGTGGTGCCGATGATGGATCGGGCGGGCGCGGAGCTCGGGGTGAACCTGGCGGTCTCGCTGCACGCCGTGCGCGACGATCTGCGCAACGAACTGGTGCCGCTCAACCGCAAATATCCAATCGCCGAGCTGATCGCCGCCTGCCGGCGCTATCCGGGGGCATCGAACGCGCGGCGGATCACGTTCGAATACGTGATGCTGAAGGGCGTGAACGATTCGGTGGCCGAGGCGCGGGAGCTGGTGCGGCTGATCGCGGGGATTCCGGCCAAGGTGAACCTGATCCCGTTCAATCCCTGGCCGGGGTCGGTGTATGAGACCTCCACCGCCGCGGCGATCGCGCGGTTCGCTGCGGTGGTGATGGACGCGGGGTTTTCTTCTCCCGTGCGGACCCCGCGCGGGCGGGACATCCTGGCCGCCTGCGGGCAGCTGCGGACCGAGGCGGGACGGATCGGGGCCTGAGCGGGGGGCGGGCATTTCGCCGACCGGCTGCACGGTGGTAGCCTTCGGCCGCGTCCGCACCGGGCAGGAACCCGCAATGACCGAACCGCACCGCACGCCGCCCCGGGTGGAGCGTATCCGCATCCGTAATTTCCGGGCGCTGCGCGACGTGGCCTTCGATGCCCTCACGCCGCTGACCGTCCTGCTCGGCCCTAACGGCAGCGGCAAGTCGACCTTGTTCGACGCTTTCGCCTTCCTCTCGGCCTGCTTCACCGACGGGCTGCGCCGCGCGCTCGGCAGCCGCGGCGACGGTACCTTGCGCGACCTGCGCAGCCGCGACAGCGAGGGGACGATCGCGCTCGAACTGACCTATCGCGAGGGCCACACCGGCCACCGCCCGCCCGCGATCACCTACCATCTCGAAATCGGCGAAGACGAGCGCGGCCGGCCGATCGTCGCGCATGAATGGATGCACTGGAAGCGCCAAAGCTACGGCGCGCCGTTCCGCTTCGTCGAGTACGAGCGCGGGAGCGGGCGGGTCATCACCGGAGAGGTGCCCGAGGACAAGGACAAGCGCGTCGAGCGCGCGCTGGCAGGTCCGGATGTGCTGGCGGTCCCCACCCTGGGTCAGCTGGCCGAGAACCCGCGCGTCAAGGCGCTGCGCGATTTCATCACCGGCTGGCATCTCTCGCATCTGTCTGCCGCGGAGATGCGGGCGATCCCGACGGCCGGACCGCAGGAGCATCTGTCCCGCTCGGGCGACAATCTGGTCAACGTGATCGAATACCTGCGCGAGAGCGATCCGCGGCGGCTGGAAGCGATTTTCGCGCGCCTGCGCCGCCGCGTGCCCGGGATCGAGCGGGTCGTACCGGAGATGCTGCCCAGCGGCCATCTGCTGCTGATGGTCAAGGACGCACCGTTCTCAACCCCCGTCCAGGCTCGCTACGCTTCGGACGGCACGATGAAACTGCTCGCCTACCTGGTGCAGCTCTACGATCCCAACCCGCCGGCGTTGACGGGGATCGAGGAGCCGGAGAATTTTCTGCATCCGAAGCTTCTGCGCGAGCTGGCCGAGGAATGCGACCAGGCTGCGGCGCGATCGCAGCTGATCGTGACCACGCACTCCCCGTTCTTCATCGACGGTCTCGATCCGCGCCAAGTCTGGGCGATGGCGCGCGATGCGCGGGGCTACACCCAGGTGAAGCGCCTGGCCAACATGCCCGAGCTCGCACCCATGCTGGCAGAGGGCGCAACGCTCGGCCAGTTGTGGATGGAGAACTACCTGGAGCTCGGCAATCCGTGAGCGGCGGCCCGATGCGCCGGCTGTTCCTCCATGTCGAGGAACCCTCGATGCACGCGGCGCTGGAGGCGCTGCTGCCGGGCCTGATGGCGCGGCACCCGCCGACGTGGCGCATCATCGAGCATCGCAACCTGCTCGCCGAGCTGCCGGCCCGGCTCCGCGGCTACGCGCGCCAGGCCGACCCCGCGCTGCGGGTGCTGGTACTGCTCGACCGCGATGCGCGCGATTGCCGCCTCCTGAAGGCACGGCTTGAGGACGCCGCCCGTGCCGCGGGCTTGGCAACGAAGACCTCTCCCGGGTGGGACGGACGATTCCAGGTTGTGAACCGCATCGTCGTCGAGGAGCTGGAAGCCTGGTTCCTGGGCGACGTTCCCGCGCTGCGCGCGGCCTTTCCGGGCGTGCCGGCCACGCTCGCCGCGCGCCGTGGCCTGCGCGATCCGGATGCGATCCAGGGCGGCACATGGGAGACGCTGCTGCGCGTGCTGCAACAGGCCGGGCATTATCCCGGCACCACCCGGTTGCCGAAGATCGAGGTGGCAAGGCGCGTCGCCGCCACGATGCAGCCGGACGCCAACCGCTCCGCCAGCTTCCAGGCGTTTCGCGCCGGGCTCGACGCGCTCCTGACCTGAGCCGTTACGCCGCCCCCCTGCGCAACAGCCAGGCGCCCAAAGATCCACGGCAGGCCGATGCCGTCACCCGCTCCGTAGGGTGGACATCTTCATGCGCGAGCAACAGGGCGGGGGGCGGCCAACGCCTCTCCGCCGCTGATCACGACGGTCCCGGGGCGCTTCGGCCCTCGTCGAGATCGCCCTGCGCCGCCTCCGCCCCGGCGGTGGTGGGGCTGCCCTTGAGGATCCATTCGAACCCCACGGCGATCGCCGCGCCCAGCACCGGCCCCGCGACATAGATCCAGGTGGTGTGCAGGTCGCCGCGCATCAGGTCGGGGGCGAAGGAGCGCACCGGATTCATCGAGGCGCCGCTGATCGGTGCCGCCCAGAGCCCCGCCAGGGCGATATA
>JAJZVS010000205.1 GCA_021845555.1 Pseudomonadota bacterium | reverse complement strand
TCGGCTACGTCGTCACGCCGAACGCCGACCATCTGGTGCGGCTGGCACGCGATCCGGCGCTGCACCCGGTCTATGCCGGGGCGGCGTTGCGGCTGCTGGATTCCCGGCTGGTCCGGCGCAGCGCGCGCGCCCTCGGCCTGGCCGCGCCGCCGGTGGTGCCGGGCAGCGACCTCACCGCGCGCCTGCTGGCCGCGCTCGGGGATCGCGAGCGGCTGACGATCGTTGGCCTGCCGCGGGCGTTCGTGCCGGCGCTGGTGGCCCGCACCGGCATCGCGCCGCCGGCGCATCACGATCCGCCCCAGGGGTTCGAACACGACAAGGTGGCCTTCGCCGCCGCGATGCGTTTCGTGCTGGATCACCCGGCGCGCTTCGTGCTGCTCGCCCTCGGCGCGCCGCGGCAGGAACGCCTGGCCGCGGCGATCGCGGCGACCGGACAGGCGCGCGGGCTGGGGCTCTGCGTGGGCGCCAGCCTCGATTTCCTGTCCGGGCGCGCGCGGCGGGCGCCGGTATGGATGCAGCACGCGGGGATCGAGTGGGCGCACCGGCTGGGCAGCGAGCCGCGCCGGCTGGCCCGCCGCTACCTGCGCGACGATCCGGCGATCTTCGCCCTGCTGCTGCGCGAACGGCTCACCGCTGCCTGAAGCCGGCCGCGCGCGGCGCCGGCGTTAGCGAAGCCTTCATTCCCCGCGCGCATCCTGCGCCGGCGACCGGAGGCAGCGGCAAGAATGATCCAGGACCCCAAGCTGCAGGACGACACCCGCATCGCGCGCGAACGTCTCGCCCGGCATCTGGCCGATCTGCACCGTCTGCACCTGGTGCTGGCGGAGGATTCGCGCGCGCTCAAGACTTTCACCACCGCCGGCCAGCCGCTGACCGAGATCGAGTTGGCGAGCGAATTGCTGGAACAATATCTCGCCGCTTCCAACGCCTTCCTGGAGAACATGCGCGGGCGCTACGAGGCTCGGCTCGCCCTGCTCCGCCGCGGGGAGCCGGCGCAGGGCCAGGCGCAGGGATTGCGGCGGGAGGACGCGCCGGGCCACGGCGCGTTCTGGCTTGCCTTCTCCCGCCTCTGCGCGGTGCTGCGCCGGGCGGCGCGGGCAGCGGAGACGTAACGCCGCACGCGATTGCCTGCCCCGGCGGGCGGCGGCACACTGCGCGCCCGCAAGCCCGGAGCACCGCCCGCCCATGCCAGATCAGCCGCCCGCCCCGAAGGAGCCGCCGTCCCTTCCGCTCGCCGGCCTGGTCGTGCTCGACTTCGGCCAGATCTACCAGGGACCCTACTGCTCCCTGCTGCTCGCCAAAGCCGGCGCCGACGTCATCAAGATCGAGCCGCCGGGCGGGGAGCCGTTGCGACGACGCACGGAACCCGGCAAGACCGCGACCTTCGCGGTGGCGATGCTGAACGCCAACAAGCGCGCGATCACGCTCAACCTCAAGACCGCGCGCGGGCGGGAGCTGCTGATCGAAATGGTGCGCCGTGCCGACGTGCTGCTGGAGAATTTCTCCCCCGGCACGATGGACGGGCTCGGCGTCGGCTACGCCGTGCTGGCGGCGGCAAATCCGCGGCTGGTCTATGCCACCGGCTCGGGCTTCGGCATCAGCGGGCCGGATCGGGACAATCTGGCGATGGATTTCACCATCCAGGCGGCGTCGGGGATCATGAGCATCACCGGCGCGCCGGACGGCCCGCCGATGAAGGCCGGGCCGACGCTGGTCGATATGATGGGCGGCATCCACCTGTATGCCGGGATCATGACCGCGCTGTTCGAGCGCACCACCACCGGTCGCGGCCGGCTGGTGGAGGTGGCGATGCAGGAGACGGTCTACGCCTCGATGGCCTCGTCGATGGAATATCATGTGCGGACCGGCAAGGTGCCGCCGCGTGCCGGCAACCACCAGGCGGCGCTCGGCTCCGCGCCGTACAACGCCTACCCGACCGCCGACGGCTGGGTGGCGATCCATGTCGTGACGGAAGCGCACTGGCAGAATCTGTGCGCCGTGATGGGCAAGCCGGAACTCGCCGCCGACCCGCGCTTCGCCAGCCACGCCGCCCGGGCCGCGAACATGGAGGCGACCGACGCGCTGGTGGCCGACTGGACCCGCAACCTCGGCAAGTTCGAGATTTTCGCGATCACCAAGAAAGCCCGCATCCCGAGCGCGCCGGTGCGCACCGTGCCCGAGGTGATGGAAGATCGCGGCATGCACGAGCGCGGCTTCCTGGAAACCGTCGATCACCCCGATTTCGGCCGCGTAACGCTGCCCAACTCGCCGCTGCGGCTGCACGGGGCAGCAAGCGTGCCGACGCGGCCGAACCCGGCGCTCGGGGAGCACAACCAGGCGATCTATGGCGACTGGCTGGGCCTCGGTGCCGCGGAACTCGCGGTGCTACGGGCCGACGGGGTGATCTGACCGAAGGCACCGGGATCGCGCCGGCGGATCCCGTCCAGCAGCAGGTCCTCATCCCCCCGACCGCACCCGCGTTCCCGCCGCACCCGGTCACACCCGGTACGGCACCCGCACCCCCGGATCGTCCCCGGCGAACGCCCGTTCGTCGCGCGTGACCAGGAGGCGGGACCCGATCTCCGCCGAGGCCAGCACGATCGCGTCCGACGGTTTCGTCCGCCGCGCCCGCCGGATCGCCACCGCGCGCTCCGCCACCGCCGGGTCGAGCGGCACGACAACGAACTGATCCAGCCAGTCGCGCGTGACCGCCTCGGTACCTTCGGGCGCGCCGACCATCACCTCCATCCAGGTGACGATGCTGATCGCGGCTTCGGGGAAGCGGTCGCGCTCGGCGCGCGCCGGCGCCAGCCCGCGCAGGTAGTCGATCAGGATGCAGGTATCGAACAGCGCCTTCACCACTCGGCGCGGACCCGGTCCTGATAGGCCAGCCCGTCCTCGCCCGCGCCCCAGGCGCCGAACGCCGCGTCGGGTCGCCGTGGATGGTGGGCAGCGAGGTAGAGGTGGACCGCCTCGCGAATCACCGCCACGCGGGACACGCCCCGGCGCCGGCCGAGATCGGTGAGCGCCGCCAGATCCTCGGGCGGGAGGTCGATGAGGGTGCGCATCCGCCAATGCCCATATGATATCGCTATCAGATATCGCGCCCCTCAGTGGCTGCAAGCCACGCCGGCGCGGCGCCGGACCAGACCCGCCGCTCACACCCTCGCCAGCAACTCCCTGAGCCGGCGCATCTCCCGCGCCGAATCCTCTGCCGTATCCCGCTCCACATCCACATCCACCGCCGTCACCCCCAGGGCGCGCAGCGCGCGCAGATCCTCCAGATGCTCGGCCTCCCCGCCGGAGAACAGCCGCCGCTCCCCGTCGGACGCCTGCGCCGCCACTCGCTCCCCCAGGCGCTTGACCCGATAGGCCACGGTCACGGCCGCCGGGTCCCGCCCAGCCTCGGCGGTCAGCTTGCGCAGCCGGGCGATCCCGGCCTCCAGCCGAGGCAGCGTGTCGTAGGGATGCGCCCGGTTGGTGCCGATCGGGTACCACACCTGCCCATACCGCGCCGCACGGCGCAGCGCCGGCGGCGCCTCGCCGCCCACCCAGATCGGCGGATGCGGGCGCTGCGCCGGCTTCGGTTCGAACACGATGTCGGCGAAACGCACATACTTGCCGTCGAACCGGGGCCGCTCCTCGGTCCACAGCGCGCGGAACGCGGCCAGATATTCGTCCGTCACCGCGCCGCGCGCGGCAAACGGCGTGGTCACCACGGCGTTGAACTCCACCTCCAGCCAGCCGGTGCCGATCCCCACCGTCAGCCGCCCGCCGGACAGCACGTCGATGGTGGACAGCATCTTCGCCGCCAGCACCGCCGGACGATGCGGCACCACCAGCACCGCCGCCACCAGCCGGATCCGCTCGGTCTTCGCCGCCACCCAGGCCATGCCGGTCAACAGCTCGTGGCGCACGGCGGGATCGCCCGACATGAACTCGCCGCTCTCGGAATAGGGATAGCCGGGGGCGGCCAGGTCGGGCAGCACGACATGGTCGGTCAGGGTCAGGTAGTCGTAGCCCAGCGCCTCGCCCTCGCGCGCCAGCCGGCCCATCACCTCCGGCGCCGTCAGCTTGCCGCTGTTCGGCAGGTTGAACCCGATCTGCATGACCTTCCTTCCCGTTGCTTTTTCCTGCGGTCCCGTTCCTGCGGTCCCGTTCCTGCGGTCCCGCTGGCGCGATCAGCGCCGCAGCAGCTCCGCCAGCCCCACGCGCCGGTGACCGTTGCGGCCCACCGTCGTCTCCGCCGCCGCCAGCGCGTCGAGCACCGCCTCCTGGGTCGCCTCGGCGGTGGCCTGGAACAGCCGGTCGATGCGCCCCTCGGCCAGCACCCGACGTTCCAGGAACTCCTCCTCGGGGGCGTGCGGCACCGGGTTGGCGGTGGTGAAGGCCAGCGCGATGTCCCCCGAGCCGTTACCCCAGAACGCGCCGCACCAGGCCAGACCCACACCGGCACGCTTGGCCACCCGGCCCAGCTGGCGGCTCTCCAGCGGAACGTCCGTGGCGATCACCACGATGCAGGACCCCGCCTCCGCCACCACCCCCACTTCCGGATCGACCCGCCGCCCGTCGGGCAGCCGCAGGTCCCCCGCGCGGCCGAAATTGGCGAGCACCAAGACGCCCAGGTGATACTGGCTGCCGTCCAGCCGCACTCGGCGCGAGGCGGTGCCGACGCCGCCCTTCACGCCGAATGCGCTCATCCCGGCGCCCGCCCCCACCGCGCCAAGATCGAACGTCTCCGCCGCCGCCGCGATCGCCGCCTCGGCATCCGACTCATCGACCGCCATCGCCTGGATGTCGTTCAGATAGCCGTCGTTGCACTCCAGCACGACCGGGTTCACCGTCGCGGTGCGGCGGCCGATCTCGGGGTCGGCGCGGATCGCGCGGCGGATCAGCGCGTTCGCGCAGGCGCCCACCGCAAAGGTGTTGGTCAGCAGGATCGGCGTCTCCAGCGTGCCGAGCTCGGCCAGTTGCACCAGCCCGAGGCCCTTGCCGAAACCGTTCAGCACCTGCGCCGCCGCCAGCGGCTTGCTCTGGAACAGATCCCCGTCATGCGGCAGCACCGCCGTCACCCCGGTGCGCACCGCGCCCTGCGCGATCGTCGCATGCCCGACCAGAACGCCCGGCACGTCGGCGATGGAATTGCGTTCGCCTGGCGGCAGGCTGCCGCAGGCCAGGCCCAGCTCTCGTGCGCGCATATCCCGTCCCTGGCGTGGTCCGTCACGGAAATTGCCGGGCCGTCCGGTTCGCCGCAAGCATCTTCTCCGCCGCGCCCCATGACCGGGGACGAAAACCGCGCTACAACGCCCCCGAACAACCGGGCAAGGGACGGAACAGATGCGCGAAATCGGCCATTTCATCGGCGGGCGGCACACGCCAGGCGGCAGCGGCCGGTTCGGCGACGTGTTCAACCCCGCGCTCGGCGAAGTCGTCGCCAAGGTGGCGCTCGCCTCCACCGCCGAGGTCGATCGCGCGGTCGAAATCGCCGCCGCGGCCTGGCCGGCCTGGGCCGCCACGCCGCCGCTGCGCCGCGCCCGGGTGATGTTCCGGCTGAAGGATTTGCTGGAACGCCACCGCGCCAAGCTGTCGGCCGCGATCACCACCGAACACGGCAAGGTGCTGTCGGATGCCGACGGCGAAGTCCAGCGCGGCCTGGAAGTCGTGGAGTTCGCCTGCGGCATCCCGCACCTGCTGAAAGGCGAATTCACCGAATCCGTCGGCACCGGCATCGATGCCTGGTCGATCCGCCAGCCGCTCGGTGTCGTGGCCGGAATCACGCCGTTCAACTTTCCGTTGATGGTGCCGCTGTGGATGATCCCGGTCGCACTCGCGACCGGCAACTGCTTCATCCTGAAGCCGTCGGAGAAAGACCCCTCCGTCAGCCTGCTCCTCGCCGAACTGCTGGCCGAGGCCGGGCTGCCCGACGGTGTGTTCCAGGTGGTCCAGGGCGCGCGCGAGGCGGTGGAAGCCCTGATCGCCCACCCCGGCATCAGCGCGATCAGCTTCGTCGGCTCGACCGCGATCGCCGAGACGATCTATCGCGGCGGCACCGCCGCCGGGAAGCGCGTGCAAGCCCTCGGCGGCGCCAAGAACCATCTGGTCGTGATGCCGGACGCCGACCTCGATGACGCGGTGGATGCGCTGATGGGCTCCGCCTACGGCGCCGCCGGCGAACGCTGCATGGCCGTCTCCGTCGCCGTCGCCGTCGGCAGCGCGGGTGACAAGCTGTTGGCAAAGCTTGAACCCCGCGTCCGCGCGCTCAGGATCGGCCCCGGCACCGACCCCGAGGCCGAAATGGGTCCGCTGGTCACCGCCGAACACCGCGCCAAGGTCTCGGGCTACATCGACCAGGGCGAGCGCGAGGGCGCCCGGCTCGTGGTCGATGGCCGCAACTTGAAGCTGCAAGGCTATGAGAACGGGTTCTTCCTCGGCGGCTCGCTGTTCGACCAGGTCGGCACCGATATGCGGATCTACCGCGACGAGATCTTCGGCCCGGTGCTCGGCGTGGTGCGCAGCCCGGACCTCGCCGGCGCGGTGCGGATGATCAACCAGCACGCATACGGCAACGGCGTCGCCATCTTCACCGGCGACGGCGGCGCGGCACGGGATTTCGCCTCCGGCGTGCAAATCGGCATGGTCGGCGTCAACGTCCCGATCCCGGTGCCGATGGCGTTCCACAGCTTCGGCGGCTGGAAATCCTCGCTGTTCGGGGACCACCACATCTACGGCCCCGAAGGCGTGCGGTTCTACACCCGCTACAAAGCCATCACCCAACGCTGGCCCACCGGCGCCCGCCACGGCGCCGAGTTCGTCATGCCGACCCTGGGACGCTGAGGGCGGGGGCGGGGAGAAAGGAAGGCCAGGGGGGCGCTGCCCCCCTGGACCCCCTGCCAGGGGACTGGTCCCCTGGCAGGGGGTCCCAAGGGCCAATTGGGGGGACAGCGTC
>JAJZVS010000204.1 GCA_021845555.1 Pseudomonadota bacterium | reverse complement strand
TAGTCCCCTGGTAGGGGGTCCAGGGGGGCAAAGCCTCCCTGGCCTTCCTCACTCCAATCCCCCCCGTCACCCGCGCAGCATCCCGGCAGTGCGGAACCAGGCGATGGCGTCGGTGAGGGCGTCGCTTGTGGGGCGGGGGTGGTACCCGAGTTCGGCGGCGGCTTTGGCGGAGCTGTAGAACATTTTCTTGCGCGCCATGCGTAGCGAGTCGCGGGTGACGCGCGGTTCGGTGCCGGTGCGGCGGGCGATGGCTTCCATGACGCAGGCTGCCGGCCAGACGGCGGCGATCGGCAGGCGCAGGCGGGGCGGGCGGCGGCCGGTAAGCTCGGCGATCAGCGTCAGCAGCGCGCGCAGCGTCAGGTTTTCCCCGCCCAGGATGTAGCTTTCGCCGAGCCGCCCGCGTTCGAGCGCCAGGGCGTGGCCCTCGGCGACGTCGTCCACGTGGACGATGTTGAGCCCGGTATCGACATAGGCGGGGGTCCGACCGGCGGCGGCGTCCAGGATCATCTGTCCGGTGGGGGTGGGCTTGATGTCGCGCGGTCCGACCGGGGCGGCGGGGTTCACGATCACGATCGGCGCACCCTGGCGCGCAAGGTCGCGGGCCGCCTGTTCGGCCAGGTATTTGGAACGCTTGTAGGTGCTGACGATCGCGCCGGGATCGACCGGCGTGGCTTCGTCCACCGGCGTGCCGTCGGTGCTGGTGGCGAGCGCCGCGACCGAGCTGCAATAGACGATCCGTTCCGCGCCGGCTTCGGCGGCGGCGCGCAGCATGGCGCGGGTGCCCTCGACGTTGGCGCGCAGCATGGCGTCGGGGTTCGGGACCCAGATGCGGTAGTCGGCGGCGAGGTGGAAGACGAAGCGGCAGCCGGCGGCGGCGCGGGCGAGGGAGGCGGGGTCCGTGAGGTCGCCCGTCACCGCCTCGGCGTCCAGCCCGGCCAGGTTGCGCCGGTCGCTGCTGGGGCGGACGAGCACCCGCAGGGGGTGGCCGCGGGCGGCCAGCGCGCGCGCCACCGCCGAGCCGACGAACCCCGTCGCGCCGGTCACCAGTGTGGGCCGCTCCGTCGCCAAGACCTGTCTGCTCCTGTTCCTGTCCCGCCATGCCTGGAGTGTTCCCCTGGGCGCACGGGCCGGCCTCTATAGCTTGCCGGCGCCCTGGTGTAGAGCCGGCTCGCTTCCCACATCGGCCGAACCGGCAGGCAAGGGGTTCCCGCGGTTGAAGACGCTTTCGGTTGCGTTGGCCCTGATCGGCCTGCTGGTCGGCACGCTGCTGGTCGGCGCCTCCGGTTTCGGGCGGGTGGCGCAGGGGGTGCTGTCGGCCGGCTGGGGCGGTTTCGGCCTCTATTATGGCTGGCAGCTGCTGATGTTCATCCCGCTGGGCCTGGCGTGGGACACGCTGGCGCGCGGCCTCGGCGTGCGGCGGACCGGGCTGTTCATCTGGGGCCGCATGGTGCGCGACGCCGCGACCAACTGCCTGCCGTTCTCCCAACTCGGCGGGTTCTTCGCCGGCGCGCGGGCGATCATGTTGCACGGCGCCGGCTGGCCGCTCGCCACCGCGACCACCGTGGTCGATGTCACCGCCGAGTTCCTGGCCGAAGTCCTGTTCGCGGTGATGGGGATCCTGGTGGTGCTGGTGCACAACCCGCACGCGGCGGTGCGGGTGCCCTTCGCGATCGGGCTGGCGGTGGCGCTGGCGGCGGCGGTGGCCTTCATCTGGGTGCAACGGGGGTTCGGTTCGCTGTTCACCCGCATCGCCGAGCGGATCGCCTCCGACCGGCTCGACGGGGCCAAGCATCGGGTGGAGCGGCTGCAAGTCGATCTCGACCTGCTGTATCGGCATCGCGCCCGGCTGGGCGTGGGGGTAGCGCTGCACTTGCTGGGATGGATGGCGAGCGGCGTGGGCACCTTCATCGCCTATCGCGCGCTGGGCGCACAGATTTCCCTGGTCGCGGCGCTGGCGATCGAGGCGCTGCTGAGCGCGATCGCCGCCGCCGCCTTCCTGGTGCCGGCCAATATCGGCGTGCAGGAGGCAGGGTATGCCGGCCTCGGCGCGCTGTTCGGCATGCCGGTGGAACTTTCGCTCGCCGTCTCGCTGCTGCGCCGGGCGCGCGATCTGGCGGTGGGGGTGCCGATCCTGCTGGTCTGGCAGGGGCTGGAGCTGCGCGCGCTGCGGGCCACGCGCCTGGCGGCGCGGTCGGGCGACGGGGCGGCCGAGGGCTAGCCCGGATTTCTCACAGTCTGCGCGGGCGCTGGCTCGGTCTTTGCCGCGTCAGGGGCTTTGCGCTCCTTGCCAATACGCCCGGTATCGGGCGCGTCGCGCAAAACCCCTGACACGACAAATCCCATCGCCATCGCGCCGCGATCCTGTGAGAAATCCGGGCTAACCCCGTGCCGCCGAGAGGATCCCCGGCCGCGCGGCGCCGGGGCGGAACACCGTGCAGCCTTTCAGCCCGAGCGCGTCAGCCTGTTCGAACACCCGTGAGAACGCCGCGAAATCCGCCTCCGCCGGCAGCGTGACGGTCTTGGAGATCGCGTTGTCGACATAGGGTTGCAGCGCCGCCTGCATCGCCAGGTGCCGTTCGGGCGCGATCTCCGCTGCCGCCACGAAGCCGGGGGGAACGCCATCGCTCGGCCCGTTCGCCGCCCGCCACTGCCGCACCGCCGCGTCCGTCACCGCGAAGTCCCGTTTCGCACCGTGCGCGTCGAGCACCGTGCGGGTCGCGTCGGCGGCGAAGATCGGCTCGAGCCCGCTGGAGATGTTGCCGGCGAGCAGGCTGATCGTGCCGGTGGGCGCGATCGCCAGCAGGTGGCTGTTGCGGATGCCCGTTCGCGCGATGCCGTCGCGGATGTCCTCGGGCAGCGCGCGGACGAACGGCGCGTCCAGATAGGGATCGCGCGCGAAGGCCGGAAAGCTCCCCTTCTCGGCGGCCAGTGCGATTGAGGCGCGATAGGCCGCGTGGCAGATCGCGCGCATCGTCCCGCCGGCCAGGGCGACCGCCGCGTCCGTGTCGTAGCGCAGCCCGAGCATCAGCAGCGCGTCCGCGAGGCCCGTCACGCCGATCCCGATCCGCCGGGAGTGCCGCACCGCCTCCGCCTGTTGCGGCAGCGGGAAGCGCGAGGCATCGATCGCGTTATCCAGCAGCCGCACCGCACCGCCGGCCAGCGCGGCGGCGCGCGCGGTATCGAGCCGCGCCTGCGGCGTGAACGGGTCGCGCACCAGCCGGGCCAGGTTGATCGAGCCGAGGTCGCAGGCGCCATAAGGCGGCAGCGGCACTTCCCCGCACGGGTTGGTGGCGGCGATGCGTTCGCAATATCCCAGGTTGTTCATCCGGTTGATGCGGTCGATGAACAGCACGCCGGGCTCGCCGGTGGCATAGGCTGCCTCCAGCAGGCGCCGCCACAGCGCGCGCGCGGGCACGCGGCGCGCCACGCGGCAGGCCACCTGGGCGGAGGTGCCGGACCACGCGCGCGCGATCGTCTCGCCGCTGGCGGGCGCGCCGGCGGGGAGGGGAAACACCAGCGGCCAGGCCTCGTCGGCGGCGATTGCGTGCAGGAACGCGTCGGTCACCAGCACCGAGAGGTTGAAATGCGCGAGTGTCCTCGGCGCGCGCTTGGCGTCGATGAACGCTTCGATATCGGGATGGTCGCAGCGCAGCGTGCCCATCATCGCCCCGCGGCGCGCGCCGGTCGATTGCATGGTCGCCGCCATCGCCTCCCACACCCCCATGAAGGAGACCGGGCCGGAGGCGATGGTGCCGGCGGTCTCCGCGCGGGTCCCGCGCGGGCGCAGGGTCGAGAAATCGTAGCCGACGCCGCCGCCGTGCTGAAGGGTGAGCGCGCCCTCCTCCAGCGCGCGGAAGATGCCGGGGATGGAATCGGCGATCGTGCCCATCACGAAGCAGTTGAACAGCGTCACCCGATGGGCGGTGCCGGCGCCGGCCAGGATGCGCCCGCCGGGGATGAAGGCGAAGCCGTCCATCAGGGCGCGGAACGCCGGCTCCCACCTGTCCGCCCCGGCAGGCTCCACCGCGGCCAGCGCGCGGGCGACGCGGGCGAAGGTGGCGGCCACCGAGGCCTCCCGCGCGCCGCCCTGGCGGTAGCGTTCGGCCCAGACGTGCCGGGCGATCGGGACCTCGGGCGCGGTCGTTGGCATGGCGTTCACCCCGTGGCGGCGCTCTTGACCCAGGCTAACACGCGGCGGCAAGGAGTATGAGGGAAGAACCTGCTCCATCCGCCGTCGTCCGCACGGGAAGGGGGAAGGGGCATCGGTGCCGGCCACGCCGGATCAATGGGCACGAGACCGGCCGGCGGCACGACGCCGGCCGCGGGAGAGAACGATGCGGCCTGCGAAGGCGCTCCCCGACCTGCCGACCCAGGCGCACCCGGCCGGCGCGGAGGCGCTCCGCCGCTGTGCCGAACTCGCGCGGTTCACCAGCCATCCCGGCGCGCTGACCCGGCTCTATCTGACCCCGGAACACCGCGCGGCGGCCGGCGAGGTCGCGGAATGGATGCGCCAGGCCGGCATGACGGTCGCAATCGACGCCGCCGCCACCGTGGTGGGACGCTACGAAGGGACGACGCCGGACGCGCCGGCGCTGCTGCTCGGCAGCCATATCGACACGGTGCGCGACGCCGGGCGCTACGACGGCATCCTCGGCGTCGTGCTGGCGATCCAGGCGGTCGGCGCGCTGCACGCGCGCGGCGAGCGCCTGCCCTGCGCGATCGAGGTGCTGGCCTTCGGCGACGAGGAGGGCGTGCGCTTCCCGGTGACCCTGACCGGCTCCCGCGCGCTGGCCGGCACGCTGGACCCGGCGATGCTCGAAGCGGTGGACGACGACGGGATCACATTGCGCGCCGCGCTGGAACGCTTCGGCTGCGACCCGACGGAACTGCCGTCCCTGGCGCGCGATCCCCGGCGCGTGCTCGGCTACCTCGAGCTGCACATCGAACAGGGACCGGTCCTGGAAGCCGAAGGGCTGCCGGTCGGCATCGTCACCGGCATCGCCGGCGCCAGCCGGGTCGCCGCCGAGGTCGTGGGCGTGGCCGCCCATGCCGGCGCCATGCCGATGGCCGCGCGCCACGACGCGGTGACGGCGATGGCGGAAATGGTCCTGGCGGTGGAACGGGTGGCGCTGGCGACGCCGGGCCTGGTCGCGACCGTCGGCCGGGTGGAGGCGACGCCGGGCGCGGTGAACGTGATCGCCTCCGGTGCGCGCTTCACCATCGACCTGCGCAGCGCCGACGACGCGATCCGCGCCCGGGCGCTGGAACGGCTGCGGCGCGAGCTGGCCGGGATCGCGACCCGCCGGGCGGTGGGCCTGCGGCTGCGCGAGACCTACGACGAGCCGGCCTGCACCTGCGCCCCGCGGCTGGTCGGCGCGCTCACCGACAGCGTCACCCGCCTGGGCCAGCGCCCGTTCCTGCTGCCCAGCGGCGCGGGACACGACGGACTGGCCATGGCACCGCTTTGCCCGGTCGGCATGCTGTTCCTGCGCTGCGAGGGCGGGATCAGCCACAGCCCGGAGGAGCGCGTCACGGCGGCGGACGCCGAAGCCGCGGGGCAGGTGCTGCTCGATTTCCTTTGCCATTTCGATCCGCGCGGAGCGACCGCCCGATGACCCAGCCGCGCCCGCCGTCCGCGCACCGGCAGACCACGGCGAACCGCATCGCCGCCTACCTGGCCGCCGAGCGGGACAACCAGACGCGCTTCCTGGCGGAGCTCGTGCGCACGCCGTCCGACAACCCGCCGGGGGACTGCGCCCCGCATGCGGCGCTGGCGGCGCGGCTGCTGGAGGGGCTGGGGTTCACCGTGGAACGCCATCCGGTGTCCGCCGCTCTCGCCTGTGCGCACGGCGTGGTGAGCGTGACCAACCTGATCGTGCGCCACCGCTTCGGCCCCGGCGGTCCAGTGATCGCGCTGAATGCGCATGGCGACGTGGTGCCGCCCGGCGCGGGGTGGACGCACGCGCCCTATGGCGCGGAGGTGGTGGACGGCTGGATGTACGGCCGCGGCGCCGCCGTCTCCAAATCCGATTTCGCCACCTATGCCTGGGCGCTGCTTGCCCTGCGCGCGGCGAACCCGCCGCTGCGCGGAGCGGTCGAGCTGCACCTGACCTACGACGAGGAGGCCGGCGGAGAACTCGGCCCGGCCTGGCTGCTGGCGCAGGGGATCACGAAACCCGATCTGGCGATCGGCGCCGGTTTCGCCTACGCCGTGGTGACCGCGCATAACGGCTGCCTGCATCTGGAGGTGGAGATCCGCGGCCGGTCGGCGCATGCCGCGCGCCCCGCCGCCGGGATCGACGCGCTGGAGGCGGCGACCCATGTGCTGGCCGCGCTCTATGCCTGGCGCGGCGACCTCGCCAGCCGGATGTCCGCCATTCCCGGCATCGGCGCGCCGCAACTGACGGTCGGGCTGATCGAGGGCGGTATCAATACCAACGTGGTGCCGGACCGCGTGGCGTTCCGGCTCGACCGCCGCCTGGTGCCGGAGGAGGACCCGGCGGCGGCGGAATCGGAGCTGCGTGGGGTGATCGCCGGCGCGTTGGTCGCGTTCCCGCGCGCGCGGGCGGAGGTGCGGCGGATTCTGCTGGCCGCGCCGCTCAACCCGCTGCCCGGCACCGAGCAGCTGAGCCGTACCCTGGCCGCCTGCGCCAGCCGCGTGCTGGGGGAGACGATCGGCACCGCCGGCGTGCCGCTGTACACGGACGCGCGGCATTACGCGGCCCGCGGCATTCCGATCGTGCTGTATGGCGCCGGCCCGCGGACGATCGAGGAAGCCAACGCGCATCGCGCCGACGAGCGCCTGCCGCTGGCGACGCTCTATCAGGCCACCGAGGCGGTCGCGCTGGCGCTGGCCGAACTGCTGACGGACGAGGCGACGCCGGCGGCGTAACTTTGCCACGCAAACACCCGATCGGGGGTTGGCATGGCCGATGAAGCGTGGCGCGGGACTTGCCCTGAGCGGGCGACAGTGGTCTCGTTCCCCCATCAGCAAGGGGGAGAAACGAACCATGGCCAGATCGGAA
>JAJZVS010000203.1 GCA_021845555.1 Pseudomonadota bacterium | reverse complement strand
TGCGACGGTGGACCTCCTGTTCACCGACCATCTGCCCGGCATCTCGCCAGGCCTCGTCGCGGGACCGATGCGACCGGTGCAGCCGGAGATGACGCTCGCCGCCGAGATCTTTCCCGGCATGGATGCGGGCTGGAGCCTGGCCGGCGCGATCAACCCCGCGCCACTGCCGACCGGGCGCGCCGCCGGCAGCCTCGGCTGGGCCGGCATCGCCAACACCTATTTCTGGGCCGACCGGGCGCGCGACCTCGCCGGCGTGCTGCTGATGCAGTTCTATCCGTTCGGCGATCCGGCGGCGCTGGCGGCGCTGGCGGCGTTCGAGACGGCTGGCTACGCGGCGCTGGGCGGCTAGCGGCAGGTGACCTGCGTCGTGTCGCCCGTGGGGCGCCGGCACGCGCCCACGTGCTGCGGCAGGCGGATGCCGAGCGGCGGGCGGTCGTAGCCGTATTCACAGCTGAGGTAATAGGCGTGGCCCGGCCAGTCATGCGGCGGCAGATGCCATTTGCCGTTGCGGTTCGGCATCAACGTGCCGTCCAGGGGCGGGCCGTCATAGATGTGGGAGCCGACAAGCAGCCGCCCGCCATGCACGGTGGGGCACGTGTAAACCATGCCGCCGCCGGGCATCGGCAGCGGGCCCGTACCCGTGTAGATGCCGGTGTTCGGCACGATGCCGCCGGGCGCGATGGAGGGTGTCGTGGTGGTGCCCGGTAGCGGCAGCGGACTGGTGCCCGTGTAGATGCCGGTCTTCGGCACGATGCCGCCGGGCGCGCTCGAGGGGGCCGTAGCGGCGCCTGCGCCGGTGCCGTTTCCAGACCCCTGAAGCCCGAGGTCGGGGACGCCCGTGCCGGGAACGCCCGTGCCCGAAGCACCGGTTCCCGGCAGGCCAGTTCCGGGAAGGCCAGTTCCGGGAAGGCTCGTGCCCGGGAAGCTGGATGGCGGCGTGGTCGTCCCCTGGGCCAGCGCCGCGCCGGTGACAAGAGCGAGCGCCGTCCCGGCGACAAGCAGCATCCCCGGCAGGGATGCCAGCCGCCTCAATGGAGGATCCGCCCCTCGGTGCGGGCGACCAGCATCTCGTGCTCCAGGCCCGGGCCCTCGAGATTGGGGGGGGCCAGATGGGTACCTTCCAGATGCGGCGCGTCTAGATGGGGGCGGCCGAGAGCACGCCGCTCCTCCGGCTTCGTCACGCCGTGCGCCACCGCGCGCAGCAGGCTGGCGACGAAGCTGCGCCCCCATAGTGCCGGCGAGCGGTTCTCGATCGCCGCCCACAGCGCCCGCCAGCGTGCCTGGCGCTCGCTGCGCGCCATGGTGAGCGCGGTTTCCATCGCGTCGGCCATGTCGTCGGCGTCGTGCGGGTTGACCAGCAGCGCAGCCTCGAGCTGACGCGCGGCGCCGGCGAAGCGCGAGAGTACCAGCACGCCGGGATCGGCGGGGTCCTGGGCGGCGACGTATTCCTTGGCGACAAGGTTCATGCCGTCGCGCAGCGGCGTGACCAGGCCGACGCGGGCGAGGCGCATGTAGCCCGCGATCTGCGCCCGGTCCGCCGCGCGGCTGACGATGCGCAGCGGCTGCCAGTCCGCGGTGCCGAGTTCGGCGTTGATGCTGCCGGCCTCCGCCTCGATCGCCGCGCGGAGGCTGCGGTAGCTGCCGACGTCCTTGCGCGACATCGCGGCGATCTGCAGGAAGGTCACGCGGCCGAGCATGGCGGGATGGCGCTCGAAAAGGCGACGGAAACCCTCCAGGCGCTGCATCAGCCCCTTCGTGGGGTCGAGCCGGTCGATGCCGAGGATGAGGTCCTGGCCCGCGAGGCTCTCGCGCAGGCGCTGCGCCCCCGCTTCGTTCGCCATCGCCGCCGCGGTGCGCGCGAAGCTCTGGGCCGCGATCTCGACAGGGAAGACGCCGAGGCGGACGCGCCGCCCGCCGAAGGAGAGGCTGCCGGAGGCGAGGCGCACGGCGCCGGCGAACTGGGTCGCGGCCGCCACGAAGTTGCCCAGGTCGTTATCGGTCTGAAAGCCGATCAGGTCCGCGGCGAGCATGTCTCGCACCAGGGCGGCCACTTCCGGCGCCTGCGCCATCACGTCGGGGGAAGCGAAGGGAACGTGCAGGAAGAAGCCGATCGGGTTCCTCACCCCCTTGGCGCGCAGGGACGCGGCCAGCGCCAGCAGGTGGTAGTCGTGCACCCAGATGAGGTCGTCCGGCCGGATCAGCGGCATCAGCGAAGCCGCGAACCGTTCGTTGACCGCGCGGTAGCAGGCCGCGTCGCGCCGGTCGTAGCGCATCAGCTCCGGCAGCGTGTGGAACAGCGGCCACAGCACGCCGTTGGAGAAGTTGTTGTAGTAGCGGTCGTGCTCCTCGCGGGTGAGGTCGATGGTGGCGTAGTCGACCCCGGCCTGGGTCTCGACCGAAGCAAGCGCCGCGCGACCACCCTCGGCGATGGCGCCGGACCAGCCGAACCACAGGCCACCGCGCTTCTCCATCATGCCGTCGAGCGCCACGGCGAGCCCGCCGGCCTGCTGGCCGGTCGAGGGCACGGGCACGCGGTTCGAAACCACGACCAGGCGCGTCATTCGTCCTCCGGGGGAGTGTCGCAAGGCGCGGGACTCTCGCGCCGACTCGTGGCAAGAAAGCGGCAAAACAGGCGGGTTGGGGGTATTTCTTGCATGACCGTCACGAATGGCAAGCCTGTCAGGAACGCCCCCCTGGCAAAGCCCGGACTTTATGGGATGATGGTTGCATGGACAGCGAACTTCTCGCCCGGCTGACCGCCTGGCGCCGTCACCTGCATGCCCATCCGGGCCTCACCCTGCACGAGGAGGAGACCGCCGCCTTCGTCTCCGAGCGCCTTGCGGAGATGGGCATCCCCCATCAGCGCGGCATCGGCAAAAACGGCATCGTTGCCACGATTTCACGCGGCAGTTCCAACCGCGCCGTGGGCCTGCGCGCGGACATGGACGCGCTGCCGATCACGGAGCAGACCGGCGTGCCGCACGCCTCGACCAACCCCGGCGTGATGCATGCCTGCGGGCATGACGGGCATACGACCAGCCTGCTCGGCGCCGCGGCGCTGCTGATGGCGGACCCCAACTGGTCCGGTACCGTGCACCTGGTGTTCCAGCCTGCCGAGGAGGGCGGCGGCGGCGCGCGGGCGATGATCGCCGACGGGCTGTTCCAGCGCTTCCCGATGGAGCGCATCTTCGGCTACCACAATTGGCCGGGGCTTGAGGCCGGCACGGTCGCCGTGCATGACGGGCCGGTGATGGCGGCCGGTGCGAGGGTTTCCTTCGCGATCGAGGGTGCCGCGGGCCACGCGGCGCTGCCACAGCTCACCCGCGACCCGGTGGTGGCCGCGGGGCACCTCATCGTGGCGCTGCAATCCGTCGTGGCGCGCAATGTCGATCCGCTGGAATCGGCGGTGATCAGCATCGGCGTGATCCAGGGCGGCTCGGCGGCCAACCAGATCCCCGCCACGGTGAACCTGCACGGCACCATGCGCTACTACCGCGACCACATCCGCGATGTGCTCGACGCCGGGGTGCGGCGCGTGGCCGCGGGCATCGGCGCCACCTGCGATGTCTCGATCGGGGTCGAGATCCGCTATGGCGTCGGTGCCACGGTCAACACCGGGCCGGAGGCCGAGGTAGCGGCGGCGGCGGCGGAACACGCGGGGCTGGCGCTGCGGCGAGACCTGCCGCCGGCGATGACCGGGGAGGATTTCGCCTGGTACCTGCGCGAGAAGCCCGGAGCCTTCGCCTGGATCGGCAACGGGCCGGACAGCGGCGGGCGGGAATTGCACTCGCCGCGCTACGATTTCAACGATGCGGTGCTGCCGGCGGCAAGCGCCTGGCTGGCGACCGTGGCGCGCGACGCGTTGCGCTGAGCCGGTAGCGGGCAGCCTCCCGCCTCAGATGATGCCGCGCAGGCCGGCACCGACGCTTGCACCGGCGACGGTGGCGGCGAGGCAGATCGCGACCGAGAGCAGCACGTTGATGGAAGCCGCGACCGGGTGGCCGGCGCGGATCAGTTCCAGCGTCTGCAGGCTGAACGACGAGAACGTGGTGTAGCCGCCGCAGAAGCCCACGATGATCAGCGAGCGCATCGCGCTGCCGCCGGCCGCGACGTCGGCGAGGCCGATGATGAAGCTGCCGAGAATGTTGATGACCAGCGTGCCGAGCGGGAAATCGAGCCCGAAAGCGCCGGCGAAGAGGATGCCGGTCCAGTAGCGGCCAACCGAACCGACGGCACCGCCAAGGGCGACGAGAAGCGCGGGGATCATCCGCTTCTGATGCCACGCTCCTCCGGACCGGGCAATGCGGCGCGGGCGGCAAGGCTCAGGTGCGCGGCGCGGATGCGCAGGTCGGAGGGCTCGGTCGCGATTGGGGCGCAGCCGCGCGCGGCCCAGACCGCCATCGCCTCGGCCTGTCGCGCCGGGGCGAAGTCCGGATGCAGCAGCGGTGCCGGCGCGTCCTCGAAGGCGGCGCGGTTGCCGGTGTCGAGGTAGGATTCGCAGGCCAGACCCTCGGCGAGCAACGCGTCGTGGCGGTCGAGTTCGAGGTGGAAATAGGTCACCTCCGGCCGCGCCTCGGCGGCGATGGAAGCGCCGTTGGCGAGATGGCGGATCGGAATCAGCACGCCGTCCACCAGCACCGCGTGGTCGGGCGAGAGTACCAGGTCACGCAGCGGCAGGCCGTGGCCGAAAGCACCGGCGTGCACGCGGATGGGTGTCACATCGGCGGTGCTTGCGTGGCGGCGCAGGTCGATCCGCCGCCGCCCGGCCCAGCGCAGCGCCGCGATCCGTCCGGAGGCGGTGACGACCGGGTCGCCGGCGCGCAGATCCTCGACCGACCTTCCGCCGCAGGGGGTGAGGATGAGGGTGCCGGCGGCGAAGCAGGCGGTGATCAGCGTGCCGCCTGCACCATCGGGCTTTGCGACGAAGGTTTCTCCAGAACTGCCAATGAGATAGAGTGAAATATTTTGGTCGCCGGTGAGCGAAAGCACGCCCCCGGCGTAGGAGGCAATCGTCTCGTGCTCCCCCGCGAGGTCGATCGCGGCGGGACCGAGCCCCGCGACTGCGCCGACCGGCGCATCGCCCGGCAGCACCGACAGCGTGACGCCGGCGGCGAGCGAGACTGTGCCCGGCCCGCGCAGCGGCGTTGCCAGCGTCAGACGCGCCTGGTCGTGCAGCGTGACGCCGGCAGCGAGGCGGGCGCTGTCCGCCAGCGTCCAGTCCCCGCCCGCGCGGACGTAGATGTAGGAAAAGTCGATGAACTGGGTGCCGAGGCCCGTGAGCGTTCCGGGCCGCCCGGCCGCGCCAAGCTCGAGGTAGGAGATGACGGAGCTGCCCGGCTTGTTGCCGCCATCGACGATGCCAGCGAAGGTGCCGCTGGGGTAGAGATCGACCAGCGTCGGATTTCCCGGCGCAATGGTCACCGCCTGCGTCCCCGCGACGGTGCCGAAGTTGAACAGCAGCGCCTTGCCGTTGGCGAGCGATACGCCGACCTCGGCGCCGGCGACCACGGCGCCTTGCCCAACCCCGACGATGCCGCCGCTGGCCAGCTCCACCCCGGCACGGTCGCCGAGTATGGTGCCCAGATTGGTTACGTAGCCATAGCCGCCGGCGAAGCGCACGCCCTCCGCCTGCGTCGCCGTGGCTTCGATTCTGCCGGCGTTGAGCAGTGCGCCGCCGCCGAGCCCCAGCAGGCCGTAGCCTGCCTGCCCCGAGCCCCGGATCTGACCGAAATTGATCACCGTGCCACCGCGCACGAGTTCCACCCCGGCATGCCCGCCGGCCAGCTGGCCCCACGCGCCGTTCAGCACCAGTCCGCCGCCGCCGAGGTAAAGCCCGCTGTCGCGCGGCCCGGCGCCACCGACGATGGCGCCGGTGTTGAAGACGGTCGCGGGCCCGAGGACGGAGGCGGCGTAGGCGGCGGTAATTGTCCCCGAATTAATCAGGGTGCCGCCGCCCAGGAGGTAGACGCCCTGCCCGTAAGCGCCGCCGCCGGCAATGGTCCCAGCGTTGACAAGGGTGGCGTCCACCCCCGCGTCTACGAGGAGGGCTGGCCCGGAACTATTTGTAATAAAATCAAAAGAAGATAGAGAAACACTTCCCCCCGCGGTCAGCGTCAGCCCTTGCACCACCCCACCCGAGGCTTTCATCCGGTCGTCCTCCGCGCCGCTTAGAAATCGCGGCGCCTCCTCATGACACGCTGGCACTCAAGGCCGAGATAGCTTATAAATAAAATATTGTTATGGGGTGAGGGGTGGAAGAGCGCGTCTACGAAAATAGACGAGTGTTGCGCATGGAGACCAGTCTATAGCGCAGCCTTGGTCGATGAGGAGTTGGTCCCGATGTTGGATTTTGTGTCAAACAGGGAGCTGCTGCTGTTCGCGATGCCGGTCGTGGGCGCGTGGATCATCGTCAAGGGCACTGGTCTCGGAGCGATGGTCGACACCGTCGTTACCGTCTGCGCGATGATCGCGCTGCTTAGCTTCGCCCATATCATAGACATCTCTTACCTGATCGGCCCCAACTGAGCGTGGGCCTGACGCAAACCCGGCCCGTCACCTCCGCCGCCCGTCCGGGCCCTCCGTCCCCCTGAAGCTGTGTCTCCCTGACCCTGTGTCGCCCTGAATCTGTTCGCCCTTAATCTGGGCCGCTTCGTTTCGACCGCGCCGCGGGGCTTCCCGCGTGACGGCGGTTGCTGGCATTAGACCTTCATGCCGCACCGCAACGATTCATGCCTCGCCGCAAGCTGACCCCCGCCCGCGCCTGGCTGCGCGCGCGAGAACATGAAGCCAAGGGCGCTACACGCCGCGTCGTCGCGGTGCAGGCCCTGGGCACGCTGCTGGCGATCGGGCAAGCGGCGTGCGCGACGCTGCTGCTCGCCGGCATCGGCTTGCTGTGGCCGGCGATCGGGTTCGGCGCAGCCGCGCTGCTGCGCGCGGGCCTTGCGGTGCTGGCTGAGCGGCTAGCCTTCAACGCCGGCGCAGGCGCGCGCCGGCGGCTGCGCGATGCGGTATTGACCTCGCTGCTGAGA
>JAJZVS010000202.1 GCA_021845555.1 Pseudomonadota bacterium | reverse complement strand
GAAGATCCTGCTCGATCGCTTCGATCCGCCGCTGGTGCCGACCGATACCAAGGTCGCGGCGGCGGTCACCGCGCTCGAGTACGATCCGGGTTCGGGGCGGTTCAGCGCCGTGCTGGCGCTCAGCGGAGCGCGGATGGCGCCGCTGTCGTTGGCGCTCGCCGGCACGGTGCAGCGCATGGTCGCGGTGCCGGTGGCGGTGGCGGCGCTGCCGGCGGGCAGCGTGATCGGGCCGGGGGATCTGCGCATCGCCCGCCGCCCGGCGGCCTCCCTGCCGGGGGCGGTGGCGCGGCGGGCGGACCAGGCGGTCGGCATGCAAACGCTCCGGATGGTGGCGCCGGGGGCACCCTTCGTGCTGGCGGCGCTGGGCCCGCCGGTCCTGGTGCGCAAGGACGCTCTGGTGCTGATCCGCATCGACCAGCCGGGGATCGCGCTGACCGCCCAGGGCCGCGCGCTGCAACCGGGCGGCGCGGGCGATGCGATCCGCGTGCTCAACCCGACTTCGCACGCCGTGCTGCGCGCCCGCGTGATCGCCGCCGGGGAGGTGCGCGTCTCCCCCGACGCGCCGCCGCTGGTGCCGGCCGGAGGGGTGGTACCCGGGGGGGAAGCGGTCCGATGAGGCGCGCGCGCGCCGCGGCGGGGCTGCTCGCGCTGCTGGCCCTGTCCGGCTGCGGGATGCTGCAACAACTGGGCGAGGTCGGCGGGCCGCCGAAGATGACGCCGACCAGCAACCCCACCGCAGCGCCCGGCTGGCACCCGGTGACCATGCCGATGCCGACGCCGCGGCCGGTGCCGAACCAGGAGGACAGCCTCTGGCGTTCCGGCTCGCGCGCCTTCTTCAAGGACCAGCGTGCCGCGCGCGTCGGCGATCTGGTCACCATCGTGGTGACGATGAACGACGCCGCCACGCTGAAGAACAACACCACCGCCACGCGCAGCGGATCGGAATCGGCCGGGGTGCCGAATTTCTTCGGGCTGGAGGCGGCGCTGACGCATGTGCCGATGGACCCGTCCAAGCTGGTGTCGGTCAGCAGCGCCAACGGCAACACCGGCACCGGGCAGATCCAGCGCGGCGAGCAGGTGACGCTGAGCCTCGCCGGCGAGGTGACGCAGGTGCTGCCGGACGGCAACCTGGTGGTGATGGCGAGCCAGGAGTTCCGGGTCGATAACGAACTGCGCGTGCTGCGCGTCAGCGGGGTGATCCGCCCGGAGGATATCGCCTCCGACAACACGATCGCCAGCGACCGGATGGCGGAGGCGCGGATCGCCTATGGCGGGCGCGGCGAACTGACGCAGGTGCAGGGGCCGCGCTGGGGCCAGCAGCTGATGGATATCCTGATGCCGTTCTGATCGCGCCACCCGCCTTGTGCCGGACCGGGCGCGGCGCGAAGAACCGGGGAGTGCCAGGAGGCCACATGCCGATCCCGCCGCGTTCCGCCGATGCCGCGCTGGTGCTGTTCTCCGGCGGGCAGGATTCCGCCACCTGCCTGGCCTGGGCGCTCAGCGCCCACGCGCGGGTGGAGACGGTGGGCTTCGCCTATGGCCAACGCCACGCGGTGGAGCTCGCCTGCCGGGCGCCGCTGCGCGCCGGCATGGCGGCGCTGCACGACTGGGGCGCGCGGCTCGGCCCCGATCATCTGATCGATATCGGGCCGGGCCTCGCCGCGCTGGGGGAGACCGCGCTGACGTCGGAGGCGGCGATCGCGCTCGGCGCGGACGGGCTGCCGACTACCTTCGTGCCGGGGCGCAACCTGCTGTTCCTGACCTATGCCGCCGCGCTGGCCTATCGGCGCGGCCTCAGGCGAATCGTCGCCGGCGTGTGCGAGACGGATTATTCGGGCTACCCCGATTGCCGCGACGATACGATCAAGGCGATGCAGCTTGCGCTCAATCTGGGGATGCAGCGCCGCTTCGTGCTGGAAACCCCGCTGATGTGGCTGGACAAAGCCGAGACCTGGGCGCTGGCCGACAGGCTGGGCGGGACGGCGCTGACCGGGCTGATCGAGGAAGCGAGCCACAGCTGCTACCTGGGCGATCGCACCCATCGCCATCCCTGGGGCTACGGCTGCGGCAGCTGCCCGGCCTGCGATCTCCGCCGCGCCGGGTGGGAGCGCTGGCGCGCCAGGGGGTGAGCCCGGTTACCCATGCCCCGCCACCGCCGGCGCGTCCTGGCCGGCCACCCGGACCACGGTGGCGAACAGCCGCAGCGCGTCGGCCCCGCCGCGGTCGGCGAGATGGCCGGCGGCCATTTCCTCGGCCAGGGTCTCGGCTTGGCCGGCGATCGTTTCCGCCGCGCGGCGCAGCGCGGCTTCCGCCACCGCCAGTTGGGTTTCGTCGGAGAGTGCGGACCAGTCGGCGCCCATCGGAGGTCGTTCCGTGTTGGCCGTTCTGGCGAGACGAGTGCCGCAGGGGAAGATGCGCGGTCGGGGCGCAGTTTCCGCGCCGGTGGTTAAGCGAAGGTTACCCGCACCTCCGGCAGCGGCGGGAAGGACACCACCACCGTGCCCGGCGCATCGAGCCAGATCGGCGGCGTCACGCTGCCCAGCAGCACCACCTGGCCGGCGCGCAGGCCGCCGAACGCCGCCGCGACTTCCGACCCCGCCAGCCAGGCGAGGCTGTTCAGCGGATGGCCGAGCAGGTCCGCCGCCACGCCTTGCCCGCGTTCGGCACCATCGACCGTGATGCGTCCGCCCAGCCGGGGAATGTCCAGCGCCTGCCACGCGCCGGTCCAGCCGGCGTTCCGCGCGGCGCCGAGCACGGCGGCGGCGTGGAACACCTGATCGGCGATCAGGCTCGGCGTGCCGAAGGCGTCGAGCGCGGGGTAGCGGTTCTCCACGACCTCGATCGCGGCGAACATCTCGCCCACCGCGGCGCCGGCCTGCGCGGCGGTGCACGGGCCGGGCGGCAGGTCGCGGGCGAGGCGGACGGCAATCTCGCACTCCACGCCGGGCGAGAGGAAATCCGCGAAGCGCAAGGTCGCGCCGCTGGCATGGAGGCCGGGTGCCGGCATGAACCCGCCGGCCGGGCCGGACAGGCCGAGATACGCCTGCATGCGCTTGGCGGTGGCGCCGATCTTGAAGCCCGCCGGCTTGTCTTCCCCCAGCAGCCCGGCCAGGGCGCGCTGCGCGGCGGCCCCCTCGGCCGGATCGCGCGGGGCGATCGCCGCGGGCAGCGGGGCGAGCGTCGCGCGCGCCCGGCGGCCGGCCAGCAGCGCCGCGGCGGCGGCGGCGGGGTCGAAGCCGGTCATGCCGGCCGCGTCAGTTCATAGAGCGCCACCGCGGTGGCGGCGGCGACGTTCAGATGCGCCATCGCCCCGGTGGTGGCGAGGCCGGCGAGCTCGTCGCAGGTCTCCCGCGTCAGGCGGCGCAGGCCGCTGCCCTCGGCGCCGAGCACCAGCGCGACGCGGCGGCCGGCGAAGGACGCGCCGGACAGCGCGGCGGGACCGCCCGCGTCGAGCCCGACCACCCAGAGATTGGCCGCCTTCAGCGCCACCAGGGTGCGGGCGATGTTCACCGCGCGCAGCAAAGGCACGGTTTCCAGCGCGCCCGAGGCGGCCTTGGCGAGCGAGCCGGTTTCCTCCGGCGCGTTGCGGTCCTGGGTGATGATCCCGGCGGCGCCGAAGGCGGCGGCGCAGCGCAGGATGGCGCCGACGTTGCGCGGATCGGTCACCTGGTCGAGCACCAGTACCGGGCCGGGACGTTCCAGCAGCGCGGCGAGGCTGGGCGGGGCCAGCGGGTCGGCGAGCAGGGCCGCGCCCTGGTGCACCGCGTCGTGGCCGAGCAGCTGGTCGATACGGGCGCGATCGACCCGTTCCGGCTGCAACGCCCAGGGCGGCGGGACCTGCTGGGCGAGCGCTGCCTCCGCTTCCCCGGTCAGCATCAGCCGGCGCAGGCGGCGGGACGGGTTGGCGAGCGCGGCGGCGACCGCGTGCTGGCCATAGAGCCAGACCCCGCCCGAGGCCGTGTGCGGCGCGCGGGGCGTGTCGAACACCGGTTCGTCGGCGCGCGTGGGGGGGCGCGGACGGTCGTCACGGAAGCGGCGGTCGGGGGCGGGGCGCTCCCCGAATGGCCGGTTCTGCTGCGGCCGATCGCGGGTGCCGTCGTGATCCTCCCGCCGCGGGGCGTGAAGACGTTCCTGACGCGGGCGCTCCGCGGCCGGGCGGTCGGCGGCGGCGTAGGGCCGGGCGGAAGCGGGCGGGACGGAAGCGGGCCGGGCGGAGTAGGGCCGATCGGAACGGGGCCGCTCGGAGTACGGCCGGTCCGAACGGGGCCCCTCGGAACGGGGCCGGTCGGAATGGGGCCGGTCGGAATGGGCGCGGTCGGAGGTCTGGGCGGGGCGATCGCGGTCGCGCGGGGCGCCGTGCCCGCGGCCCGGGCCGCCGGCCCCGCCGCTCGCCCGATCCCCGCCGCGATCCGGCCCGCCGCGACCCGGCGCACCACGATTCTGCGTACCACGATCCGGTCCGGCGCGATCCGGACGATCGGCGAACCGATCGGCCGCGCCGGGGTCGCGTCCCTCGGCCGAGCGGGGACGATCCGGCCGATCGCCGCCGCCGTGGCGGGCCGGGCCATGGGAATGCGTTCCGCTGCCGAAGCCGGGGCCGCGCGAGGGGCCGCGATCCCCGGGGGAGCGGCCGGGGCCGCGCGAATGAGGGGGTTTCATCGGCCCGGGTATAGCCCCCGCCGGGCAGGCTGCCCAGACGTGGCGCACTGTCGCTGATGACGACGGCCGCCCGAGCGACCGAGGCGCGGATGACGACGACCGCCCGAGCGGGCGAGGACCGCGTTGACAAGCAGGGCGGGTTGGCAGTACTCGGCCCGCTCCGCGCGGAGGGGTGCCCGAGAGGCTAAAGGGGACGGACTGTAAATCCGTTGGCGCACGCCTACGTTGGTTCGAATCCAACCCCCTCCACCAGCGCCCCGCGCGGTCTCCACAACCGCCCCCGGGATCCGCGGGAAGCCCGCGCACCCGCGCTCACCCCGCCCCCAGCACTCGCACCCGCTCCCCCGCCAGGGCGCCGAATCCGCGATCGAACGTGACCAGCTGCGCCGCCTTCGTCCGCGCCGCGTCGTCCAGGATCACGCCATCGGCGAAATCGCCGCCGCGTTCCAGCAGCGACAGCCCGGCCTCGGCGGCCAGGCGGTCCACATCGACTGATGCGCTGTCGATCAGGGCGCGCAGGATGGCGGCGATCTCCTGGTGGCCCAGTTTGTAGGCGCGGCGCAGCACCCGGACCGTCTCGCACAGAACGAGGGTCGAAATCGCCACGCTCTCCGCCGCCTCGATCGCCTGCGCCGCCAGGGCGGACTGTTCCGCTTCGTCCCAGGCGAGGAAGCGGACCAGCACGTTGGTATCGACGGCGATCCTCACGCGTCCCCGCCTTGTTCGCTCCCGCCTTGTTCGCTCCCGCCTTGTTCGCTCCCGCCTTGCTCAATCGCTGCCTGCATGTCCTCCAGCGAAACCGGGGGCCGGCCCGGCCGGTGCAGCACGCCGCGCAGGCGGGCCAGCGACGGCGCGGCCGCGGTACTGCGCAACTCCACCCGGCCGCCGGGGAGGAACGCGACCTCGACCTTCTGGCCCGGCTTGGCGCCGAGATGCGCGAGCACTGCCTGCCGCAGGGTGATCTGCCCCTTGGCGGTGATGGTGAGTTGCGACGGCATGGCCGGAGCCTCCGAATCCCGTGACCCCGCAAAAGTAAGGCACAGAACCCCTTATTTCAAGACCTGGCCGAGCACGAAGCCGACCGCGGCCCCGGCCCGCCTAATACCCGAACTGGTAGGTGATCCCCACGCTTTCCCCGCTGGTCTGCCCGGAGGCGCCGATCGCCGACGTGGTCTGTCCGGTTCCCGCCGCGGCGTGCAGCTTCAGTTGCGGCGTGATCTCGAACGTCGCGGTGCCCTGGCCCGCCGTGCCTTCGAACCCCTGCCGCACGCCCACATAGAGCCGCCGGCCGATGTAGCGCCCCGCGTGCACCCCGGCGGTGCCGCTCGCCCCGCTGGCGATGCCGAGCTGGGACAGGCCCAGCGCGTTGCGCAGCCCCTCCAGCGGGTTGGGCAGGTCCGAGGTGCCGCCCGATATCTGCGCCAGCCCGGCGGCGATCCCGGCCAGTTGCAGCGGCGTCAGCCGCCCCGCCTCGGTGTGGAACAGCAGCTGCGCCAACACCTGGTCCTGCGGCAGTTCCGGCACGCTCGACAGCGTGATCCGCGGCGCCTGCGCGGTGCCGCCCACGGTCAGCGTCGCGGTGACGGCATTGGCGGTGGAGGACGCCACCAGATCGAGCGCCGGATTGGTCAGGCTGCCGCCTTCGAACCCGATCTGCCCGGAGGTGAAGTTCAGCGTCTGCCCGGCCAGCGCGAAGGTGCCGCGGATCAGCTTGAACGCCCCTTGCGGGATCACCCGCGCGGTGCTGCCGCGCAGCTGCACCGTGCCGCCGAGTTCCGCGTTCAGCCCGCGTCCGCGCACGAACACCTGCTGCGGCGCCGCCACCGTGAGATCGAGCGCGAGCGCCGGCCCCGGAGTTGGCGGCGGCGCGACGGCCGCGGGCGGAGCGCCGGCGACGCGGACCGGAATAAGCGGCACGTCGGCGGGTAATTGGTTCGGTATCCGCACCGTCGCGCTGCGCACCCGCACCGTGCCGGCCAGCAGCCCGCGCTGCGCCACCGGTCCGCTCGGCGTCAAGGATCCGCTCAGCGTCAGGGCGGCATCGACCGTTGCGGTGACGACACCGCCGGCGAGCGGCGTCGCATCGGTCGCGCGCAGCCGCAGATTGGCCGGCAGCCCGGCTTGCAGCACCCCGAGCGTGCCCTCGGCATCGAGCGTGCCGTCCCCGGCCCGTCCGGTCAGGCGCAGGATGCGCAACCGGTCTCCCTCAGCAACGAACTGCCCGGCGATCGCGCTGATGCGCACGCCCCGCACCGCGTCGCGGAACGCGCCGCCGGCGAGCGTTGCGCCGCCGGCCAGGCGCGGCGCGGTGGCGGTCCCGGCGATCGTTGCATCCAGTCTCACCTGGCCCGCCACGCGTTGCCCGGCGGCCGCCAGCAGCGGGTCCGCCAGCGCCAGATCGATCGTCCCG
>JAJZVS010000201.1 GCA_021845555.1 Pseudomonadota bacterium | reverse complement strand
CAGCTTGTCCGCCGCGATCGGGCGATCGAGCGCGAGCTGCGCCACCTGCCCCGCGGCATGCACCCCGGCATCCGTCCGCCCGGCGACGGTGGCCAGGACCGGGCGTCCGCCGGCCAACCTTGCCGCTGCTTCCTCCAGCACCTGCTGCACCGACACGCCGCGGGCCTGGCGCTGCCAGCCGACGAAGGGGGCGCCGTCGTACTCGATCAGCAGCGCCCAGGTGACGCCTCTGTGCGCCGTCACCCGTCACCCCTCCCACGCGGCGTGCCGGCGCATCAGCCGAGGCTGGCGCCGGCGGGCACCGGATGGCCGCGCAGGAAATCGGCCACATCAAGCGGCGCGCGACCGGCCAGTTGCACCCGCTCCAGCCGCAGCGCGCCCTGCCCGCAGGCGACCAGCAGCCCCGCGTCCAGCACCGTGCCAGGCGCGGCCTCACCCGCCGCGTCCGGTTCCGCCCGCGCGGCCAGCACTTTCAGCATCTGCCCGCCCAGCGTGGTGAAGCAGCCGGGCCAGGGAAGGAAGGCGCGCACGCGGCGATCGAGCGCTTCCGCCGGCTGCGTCCAGTCGATCCGCCCATCCTCGCGGGTCAGGCGCGGCGCATAGGTCGCGCCCGCCGCCGGCTGCGGCACCGGGGCCGGGCGTTCGGCCAGCGCGCGCAGGATCAGCCGCGCGCCGAGATCGGCCAGCACGTCGTGCAGCCCGGCCGCGGTGGCGCGCGGCGGGATCGGCACGGACTCGGCCAGCAGCACCGGCCCGGTATCCAGCCCGGCGTCCATCTGCATGATGCTGATGCCGGTGCGTGCGTCGCCGGCCAGGATCGCCGCGTGGATCGGCGCCGCGCCGCGCCAGCGCGGCAGCAGGCTGGCGTGGATGTTGAGGCAGCCGCGCGCCGGCGCCGCCAGCATCGCCGGCGGCAGGATCAGCCCGTAGGCGGCCACCACCGCGGCATCGAGACCGAGGGCGGCGAACGCCGCGTGCTCGTCGGTCGCGTGGCGCAGCCGGGCCGGCGTGCGCACCGTCAGGCCGAGCGTGCGCGCGGCGCGGTGTACCGGGCACGGCTGCTCGCGCTGGCCGCGTCCGGCCGGCCGCGGCGGCTGGCAATAGACGGCGGCGATCGCGTGCCCGGCGGCGTGCAGGGCGAGCAGCGCCGGGACCGCGAAGTCCGGGCTGCCCATGAAGGCGAGGCGCAGGCTCACCGCTTCGCGGCGTCTTCGCGCTGCTGCCGCTGTTCCTTGGCGAGCCGGCGCATGATCATGTTGCGCTTCAGCGCCGAGATGTGATCGACGAACAGCACGCCGTCCAGATGGTCGATCTCGTGCTGGATGCAGGCCGACAGCAGCCCCTCGGCGGTAATCTCGTGGCGCGCGCCGAGCTGATCGTGGAAGCGCACCACCACCCGGGCCGGGCGCGTCACGTCGGCATACTGGCCGGGCAACGACAGGCAGCCTTCCTCGCGGGTGGCGAGCTCGGGGCTGGCGGCGACGATCTCGGGGTTGACCAGCACGATCGGCGCCGGCTTCTCGTCCGCCATCAGATCGACCACGGCGACCCGCAGGCTCACGTTGACCTGCGGCGCGGCGAGACCGATGCCGGGGGCCTGATACATGGTGGCGAACATGCGCGGGATCAGCGCGCGCACCGCCTCGGCGTCCGCGGGGGTCACGGCGCGGGCGCGGGCCTTCAGCACCTTGTGGGGCGCGATCAGGATCGTCAGCAGATCGGGGGCAAGAGCGTCCATTTCCGCCCATTTAGCCTCGGCTCCCCCGGATAACCAGAGGGGGGCCGGCCGCGGCAATCGCCGGGCTTTGCGCCGGCCGGGCGGCAGCGTAAATCCGCCCGGCATACAGGGCGGGAGGCAAGGCGGGTGGACAGCGTGGACTGCGTCGTGGCGGGCGCCGGCGTGATCGGCCTCGCGGTGGCCCGCGCGCTGGCGCAAGCGGGCCGCGAGGTGATCGTGCTGGAGGCCGCCGAGGCCATCGGCACCGAAACCTCCTCGCGCAACAGCGAGGTGATCCACGCCGGGATCTACTACCCCGCCGGCAGCCTGATGGCGCGGTTCTGCGTCGCCGGACGGCGGGCCCTGTACGATTTCTGCCGCGACCGCGGCGTGCCGCACCGCAACTGCGGCAAGCTGATCGTCGCCACCTCCGCCGAGGAGGACGGCAAGCTCGCCGGCATCAAGGCGCGCGCCGAGGCGAACGGCGTCGAGGGCATGCGCGTCCTGAGCGCGGCCGAGGCGCGCGCGCTGGAGCCGAACCTTTCCTGCACCTCCGCCCTGCTCTCCCCGGCCACCGGCATCGTCGACAGCCACGCCTATATGCTGGCGTTGCAGGGGGAGGCGGAGGCGGCCGGGGCGATGGTGGTGTTCCTGAGCCCGGTGGTGGCCGCCCGCGCCGGACGCGACGGGATCGAGGTCGAGGTGGGCGGGACGGAACCCGTGACGCTGCGCTGCCGGCTGCTGGTGAACGCCGCCGGGCTGCACGCGCCGGCGCTGGCGCGGCGGATCGCGGGGATGCCCGCGGATCGGGTGCCGACCGGGTACTACGCGAAGGGGAACTATTTCACCCTGGCCGCGCGCGCGCCGTTCTCGCGGCTGATCTACCCGGTGCCGGTGCCGGGCGGGCTGGGGGTTCACCTGACGATCGATCTCGGCGGGCAGGCGCGGTTCGGGCCGGATGTCGAATGGATCGACACGCTCGACTACACCGTCGATCCGCGGCGGGCGGATGGGTTCTACGCGGCGGTGCGGCGCTACTGGCCGGCGCTGCCGGACGGGGCGCTGCAACCGGGCTATGCGGGGATTCGCCCGAAGATCACCGCGCCCGGCGCGCCGGCGGCGGATTTCGTGGTGCAGGGGCCGCAGACGCATGGGGTGGCCGGGCTGGTCAACCTGTTCGGGATCGAATCACCGGGGCTGACCGCCTCGCTGGCCTTGGCCGCGCATGTGCGGGAGGTGGCGGAAACCGGCTAAGCTCGGGCGCGCGGCCCCGGCCAGGCGCGATCCCATGCCTGGAACCGCTGCGGAAGGGTGCGACGGGTGCGAGATGGCCAGGCTGCCTGAGACGATCGCCGCGAAAAGGGCCGAACTCGACCGGCTGCGCGTTCGCGCGCCGGGCGGGCTGACGAATCTCGAACACGCGCACGATCTCGAGCTGACCTACACCTCGAATGCGATCGAGGGGAACACGCTCACCGCGAGCGAGACCACGCTGGTCGTCGAGCACGGCATCACGGTGGCCGGCAAACCGCTGCGCGATCACCTGGAAGCGATCGATCTCTATGAGGCGATCCGCTATGTGCGCGCCCTGGCCCGCCGCGCGACGCCGTTGACGGAACTGGACGTGCGCAGCCTGCACCGGCTCGTCGTGTTGCGCAGCCGGCCGGAGATCGCGGGGAGCTACGCCGACCAGGGGCGCTATGTCCTGACCGATGCTGGACGGCATGCCTTCCCCTCGCCTGCCGAGGTTCCGGCGCTGATGGCCGATTTCGCGGCCTGGCTGCGGGCGGCGCCCGATACGCCGGAGACCGCCTTCGCGGCGCATCGGCGGCTGGTGGCGATCCACCCCTTCAACGACGGCAACGGCCGTACCGCGCGCCTGCTGATGAATTTGCTCCTGATCCGCGGCGGCTATCCTCCGGTCGCGGTGCGGCCGGAGGACCGTCCCGACTACCTCCGCGCCTTGCAGCGCACGCAGGCGGGCGCGGGTACGGACGATTTCGACCGCCTGATGCACCAGCGGCTGGACGCCGCGCTGGACGAAACCCTGCACGCCTTGCGCGAGGCCGTTGCCGTCGCGCCGGCCCTGCCCGCGGTTCCGGGCGGGGCGGCGGATACGCCCGCCCGATGAGGATGGGGTAGACTCCCGCTATCTTCCGGCAACCGCCCACCGGCGTGGCGGCCCCGCCCGGTCCCGCCCAACCCGGCGCGCGCCGCCGTCGCGCGCCACATCGGAACCTGCCCAATGGAATGGGACGCCCCCGCGATCGTGCTCGACGTCCGCCCGTACGGGGAGGGCGACGCCCTCGCCACGGTGATGACCGAGGCGCATGGCGCCCATCGCGGCTTGGCCCGCGGCGGCGCCTCCCGCGCCCAGGCGGGGGTCTGGCAGGCAGGCAACCTGGCGCAGGTGCGCTGGGTGGCGCGGCTGTCCGACCAGCTCGGCAGCTTCACCGCCGAACTCATCCACCCCGCCGCGGCGCTGGCGATGGACGATCCGCTGGCGCTGGCGCTGCTCACCTCCGCCTGTGCCGTCGCCGCCGGGGCGCTGGCGGACCGGGAGCCGCATCCGCGCGTGTTCGCCGGGCTGCTCGGCCTGATCGCCCGGCTCGGCGGCGCCACCGGCGCGGCGAGTCTGGCCGAGCTGGTGCGCTGGGAGGCCGGGCTGCTGGCGGAACTCGGCTACGGCCTCGACATCGCCGCCTGCGCGGTCACCGGAGCGACCGAGAACCTCGCCTATGTCTCCCCCCGCACCGGCCGCGCCGTGAGCGCCGCCGCCGCCGGGATCTGGAAGGAGCGTCTGCTGCCCCTGCCCGGCTTCCTGGCGCGGGACCCGGCACTTCCCCCTCTCCCGCCGGCGGGAGAGGGCCGGGGTGAGGGTGAAACGGGACCCGCGGCGCCCTCACCCCACCCCTCTCCCGCCAGCGGGAGCGGGGGATCCTTCGCGGACTACCGCGACGGGCTGGCGCTCACCGGCCATTTCCTTGCCCGCGACGCCTTCGGGCTGCATCACAAGCCGCTGCCCCAGGCGCGCGCGATGCTGTACGACCGCGTCGCCGCCCTCGCCCTCACGGAGACTCCGCCGGATGCCGGATGATATCGGCCATATCGAACCCACCCCGCTCGCCGAGGCGCTGAGCGAGCGCTACCTCGCCTATGCGCTGTCCACCATCATGTCGCGCTCGCTGCCGGACGTGCGCGACGGGCTGAAGCCAGTGCACCGGCGGCTGATCTACGCGATGCACCTGCTGCGGCTCGATCCTGCCTCGGGCTTCAAGAAATGCGCCCGCGTGGTGGGCGACGTGATCGGCAAGTTCCACCCGCACGGCGATGTCGCGGTGTACGAAGCCCTGGTGCGGCTGGCGCAGGATTTCGCCGCCCGCTACCCGCTGGTCGAGGGCCAGGGCAATTTCGGCAATATCGACGGCGATAACCCCGCCGCGATGCGCTACACCGAAGCCCGCCTGACCGAGGTCGCGCAGGCGCTGCTGTCCGGCATTGACGAGGACGCGGTCGATTTCCGCCCCACCTACGACGGGGAAGAACACGAGCCGCTGGTGCTGCCCGGCGCCTTCCCCAACCTGCTGGCCAACGGCGCGGCGGGGATCGCGGTCGGCATGGCGACCTCCATCCCGCCGCACAACGCGGGCGAGGTCTGCGCCGCCGCCATCCATCTGATCCGCCACCCGGACGCCTCGGTGGCCGATCTGCTCGCCCACATGCCCGGCCCCGATTTCCCCACCGGCGGCACGCTGGTGGAGGACCCGGCGGCGATGCTGGCCGCCTACGAGACCGGCCGCGGCGGCTTCCGCGTGCGCGCCAAATGGGAGGTCGAGCCGGGCAAATACGGCGCCTGGCGGATCGTGGTGACCGAGATCCCGTATCAGGTGCAAAAATCCCGCTTGATCGAGCAGATCGCGGCGCTGATGGAGGAGAAGAAACTCCCCCTGCTCGGCGATATCCGCGACGAGAGCTCGGAAGACATCCGCCTGGTGCTGGAGCCCAAGACCCGCGGCGTCGAGCCCGAGGTGCTGATGGAGACGGTGTTCCGCGCCACCGCGTTGGAATCCCGCTTCCCGCTCAACATGAACGTGCTGGACGCGAGCCGCACGCCGCGGGTGATGGGGCTCACCGAAGTCCTGCGCGCCTGGCTCGACCACCGCGAGGAGGTGCTGGTCCGCCGCTCCCGCCATCGCGAGGCGGCGATCGCGCGGCGGATGGAGGTGCTGGACGGGTACCTGATCGTCTATCTCAACCTCGACGAGGTGATCCGCATCATCCGCGAGGAGGACCAGCCCAAGCCGCCGCTGATGGCGCGCTTCGGACTGACCGACAGCCAGGCCGAGGCGATCCTGAACATGCGCCTGCGATCGCTGCGCCGGCTGGAGGAGATGGAACTCCGCAAGGAGCACAAGGCGCTGGCGAAGGAAGCGAAGGAAATCGCGGCGCTGCTGGCCGATCCGGAGCTGCGCCGCGAGCGCATCGCCGGGGAGCTGGAAGCGACGCGGGCGCGGTTCGGCGGCGGCGCGCTGGGGGCGCGGCGGACCGCGCTCGGCGCCGCGCCGGCGGCGATCGAGATCGGCACCGAGGCGTTCGTCGAGCGCGAGCCGCTGACGGTGATCCTCTCGGAGAAGGGCTGGATCCGGGCGCTGAAGGGCGCCGTGACGGACCCCGCCGAGCTGCGATTCAAGGAGGGCGACAAGCTCAAGCTGCTCCTGCCCTGCCAGACCACCGACCGGATCGTGCTGTTCGCCACCAACGGCCGCGCCTACACGCTGAAGCCGGCCGAACTGCCGCGCGGGCGCGGCGACGGCCAGCCGGTGCGCGTGCTGGCCGAACTGACCAACGAGGACGAGGTGGTGGCGCTGTTCGTCCCCGAGGATGGCGCGCGCTACCTGGTGGCCTCCTCCGCCGGCCGCGGCTTCCTGGTGCCGGCGGGCGAACTGCTGGCGGAGAAGCGCACCGGCAAGCAGGTCCTGAACCTGCGCCCCGGCGAGGAAGCGGCGCTGTGCCTTCCGGCCGCGGGCGACCACCTCGCGGTGATCGGCACGAATCGCAAGCTGCTGGTGTTCCCGCTCGACCAGGTGCCGGAGATGGCCCGCGGCGCCGGGGTGATCCTGCTGCGCGCGAAGGACGGCGGACTGGCGGACGCGCGGGTGTTCCGCCTGGCCGAGGGGCTGTCATGGCGCTCGGGGGAGCGGGTGCGGGTCGAGACCGACCTGCGCCCCTGGCTCGGCGAGCGCGGTCAGGCGGGAAAGCTGCCGCCGAACGGGTTCCCCAAGACCGGACGGTTCGGCCCGCCGGCTTGACGAACCGGCGCCTTGACGAACCGGCGCCTTGACGGACCGGCGGCTTCATATCGTCACGTCCAGGAG
>JAJZVS010000200.1 GCA_021845555.1 Pseudomonadota bacterium | reverse complement strand
TGGAAGATCGCCAGAGATGTGTGAATCTTGTAGGCCTTGAGCCGGCCATGATGGGGGGCAAACGACGTCCGCCCCGCACCCTCGGCCGGTTCGCGCGGCGGGGCGACGTCTTGCGGCGCGGGAAGGGGCAGCGTGGTCCCCGCGCTCAGCGCCGGTAGTCGGCCCCGGCGCGCTCCACCGTGCGGACGATGCCTTCCCATTCCATCAGCCCGTAATCCGCCATGGCGCGGTGCTTCTGCATCCGCTCGGCGGCCTTGCCGATCACGTAGTCGCTGACCGGCACCGGCGACGCGCCGAGCTGGCGGGAGATCAGTTCGAGCTCGCAGGCGCGCTCCAGCATGTACATCCGCATGAAGACGCCCTGCACCGTCTGCCCCAGCGTCAGCAGCCCGTGGTTGAGCAGCACCACGCAGCTGCCTTGCGCGCAGGAGCGGCCGAGCGCCTCGCATTCCTCCGCCGAGGCGGGCACGCCGTATTCGTGATAGACGACGTCGTCATAGACATGCAGCGCGTCCTGGCTGATCGGCCGCAGCCCGCGCTCCAGCAGCGACACGCCGGCGCCGGCGCGGGTATGGGTGTGCATCACCCACATCGCATCCGCGCGCGCCTTGTAGATGCCGCTGTGGATGGTGAAGCCGGCGTTGTTGAACTTGCCCTGATCGCCGATCACGTTCCCCGCCATGTCCATCTTCACCAGGCTGCTGGCGGTCACTTCGTCGAACATCTCGCCGTAGCGGTTGATCAGGAAGGTGTCGGGCGCGTCGGGGATGCGCGCGGACATGTGGGTGTTGATGAGATCGGTCCAGCCGAGGTGATGGACCACGCGATAGAGCGCGGCGAGATCGCAGCGGGCGCGCCATTCGGCATCGGTCATTTCGGGCCGGGTCAGGTGCAGGGCGACGGACATCGGGCGGTTCCTCCGGATGGTTTTTTCTGGTTGGTTCAGAACAGATCGGACAGCGAGCGGACATGGCCGGTGTCGATGTCGGCCTCCACGCTCATGCCGGCGCGCAGCACCGGATCGCCGGGCTTGCGCGCCACTTCGATGCGCACGGGAATCCGCTGCACCACCTTGACCCAGTTGCCGGAGCTGTTTTCCGCCGGCAGCACCGAGAATTCCGAGCCGCTGTTGGGCGCGATGCTCTGCACCGTGCCCTTCCAGGTCCGGCCGGGATAGGTATCGACCGAGACGGTCACCTTGTCGCCCGGCTTGACCCAGGTGAGCTCGGTCTCCTTCGGTTCGGCCTCGATCCAGACCCGCTTGGTGGACACCAGGCCGAAGGCCGCGGTGCCGGCGGGCAGGTACATGCCCGGCTGCACGCTTTCCACATTGGTGACCACGCCGGAGAACGGCGCGCGGATCACGCTGTCGTCCAGGTTGAGCTTCGCCTGGTCCACCCGGGCCCGCGCGGCCTGGTAGGCCGGCAGGGTCTCGATCGGCGCGGTGGCGCTGCCGCCCAGCTTGGCCAGCTGCACCCTGGCGCGCATGGCGAGCGCGGCGGCGTCCTCGCGGTCGGCGGCGAGGCGGAATCGCGCGTCGTCATACTGCGCGCGCGTCACGCCGCCGCTTTTCACCAGCGAGGAGAAGCGGTCGTAATTGGCCTGGTCGGCGCGGATCTGCGCCTGCTTGGCATCGACGTCGCGCAGCATCCGCCCGTAGTCCTGCTGCATGGCGCCGAGCGTCAGCGCGGTTTCCGCCAGATCGGCCTCGGCGCGGCGCACGGCGATGTGGAACGAGGTCGGGACCAGCCGCAGCAGCACCTGACCGCGCTTGACGTACTCGCCGTCCTTCACCGGCACGACCTGGACGAAGCCGGAGACGTCGGTGGTCAGCGCCTCCTTGGCGGCGTGCACGTAGGAATCGTCCACCGAGACGTAGCGCCCGCCGCGCAGCCAGAAGGTCAGCGCGCCGGCGGCGACGAGCAGCACGCCGGCGATCATCAGCATCGGCCCCAGCGCGTGGCGGCTGATCCGCATGCGGGCCGGGCGGACGGTCGTCGTGCCGGCCGGGCCGGCTTCGCGGGCGTGGGAGGAGGCGGCGGTTTGCGACATCAGGCGACGGCCTCCGGAACCGGGTGCCGCTGGGGCTGGGTTTTGGGCGCCGGCGATTCGTGTTCGGCGCGGCGGGCCGCGGTCAGGCTGGATTTCATGGTCTTGAGGGTCTCTCGCATGGCATCGAGGGTGGCGCCGGTCAGGCCGGCGCCGAGCAGGCGGGTGATCTCGTCGCGCTCGCGCAGCACGATCTGCAGCAGCGGCAGCGCCGGCGGGCAGAGGTGCAGGCGCCAGATGCGGCGGTCCCTGGGGTCGGGGCGGCGCTCGACCATGCCGCGCGCTTCCAGCCGGTCGATCAGTCGTGCGACGGTGATCGGCTCGACTTCCAGCAGTTCGGCGAGTTCCTTCTGCGACAGGCCGGGCTGGCGGCCGAGCCAGATCAGGATCGCCCATTGCGCGCGGGTCATGCCGTGGCAGCGGGCGCGCCGGTCCGCCTCCACCCGCAGCAGGCGGGCGACGTCGTGCAGGAGGAACAGGATGTCGTTCTGGAACTCGGTCACGCTGGGGGTCCGCCGGGGAAGCCGCGCGAGGGCGACTGCGCAGTGTCGATCATAAGCAGCGTTATGATGACCTGCCCAGGGCAGAATCCATGCGCCGGATGCAGGACGGACCCCAAGGGGGCGAGGAGCTTGGTTTTCTTGCGGGGTGTCGGCGGTGCCGGGCGTGATCGGGGGGCGGCCCGAAGGAGCACTGGCTCCCGGAGTAGGACTCGAACCTACGACCCAGCGGTTAACAGCCGCTTGCTCTACCAACTGAGCTATCCGGGATCAGCGGGACGCCCCTATAGCGAAGCCGCCGGCCGCTGGCAAACCCGGTGTTTCGGGCAGCCGGTTTGCCTCCGCCCCTTGGCGGGTGACAGAGTCCCGCCGATGTGGACCGAACCCTATCTGGAGACCTGCTGCCGCGCGGCGCTGCACCGCCTGGTCCTTGCCGCGCCGGGGCCGCGCCCGGAGGGGGGCAAGGATCAGCCCTGCCTGCGGCGCCTGGCCGGCATGGGCCTCGCCGCGGCGCGCCCGGACGGCGGGTTCGAACTCACCGCGGCGGGGCGGGAGCGGCACCGGCGGGAGATCCTGCGCGAGGCCCCGGTCTGATTTTCACGAACTCTCAGGCCAGCGGCACCAGGGTGACGGCCGCCTCGGCCGGGCCTCCGCCCTGGGCCACCGCCAGCACCCGCGCGCCGTCGGCGGCCGAGATCATCACCATGTCGCCGGCCGCGAGCATGTCGGCCGCATCGGCGAAGAACCCCGGCGCGCCCACCTGGCCCAACCGGGCGGGGCCGGCCTTGTAGTGCCAGAGCGTGAAGCCGTTGGCGTAGGCGAGCACCGAGAGGTTGCGAATGGCGAAGCGCATGGGGCGGGGTTCCTGCGGACATGAAAAAGGCGCCGCTGCGGGGGCAGCGGCGCCTGAGGATCGAGGAGGAGGAGAACGCCAGCGGGCATGGATCGCCCGTTGACGAAGCCGGTTCTATCGGGGGCGGGTGGAGGATGTCAAGGCTTAATTTCCTAGTTCCCGGAAGTCTACGCGATGATCCCCTTGACCCGGAGCGGCCATTCCAGCCGCTCCAGCGCCTCCCGCCACAGGCGCCAGTCCGCGCGTTCGGTCGCATAGGCCGGGTTGGGCGCGGTCTGACGTTCGCCCCAGACGCGCAGGATGCGGGCGTGGACCAGCGCGATGCGGCGATGGCGGTAAAGGTCGTCGAGGCATTTCACCACGTCGTCCAGCTCGCATGGCCGGCGGGTGCGGCCCAGGTTGGCGGTGGAGCGCGCGCCGTCCCGCCGCGCCCGCAGCCCGGCCATGGTCCAGAACCAGGCTTCTTCGGCCGATCGGAACGGCTCCGCCAGGGGAAGCATCCGCGACCGCATCGGCGCGCGCGGCGGGGCGGCGGGTCGGGCAGAGGCGGCGTTCGGGGTGGGGCTTGTCATGGCGGATCTCCCGGCCGATGCACGCGATGGGCGAATGTTGGAAAGAAATGTAACCCAGGGTTGCATACGATGGCAAGGGGAAGGCTGCCGCGGCGCCGTAGTCTTTTTTCCTATATCAGTTTGCGAAAAATCCTGCGATCCTGCGCGCGGCCGAGTCGCCTGCTTCGGGCGGCCACTCCCGCGCGAGGGATCGATCGCATGAAGCACCCGGCCACCCGGTGGGCGGCGGCTCGGACCAGGTGAGCCTGCCCGAGATCGCCGCGCCCACCGCCGATGCGCTGGAGATCAGCGGCACGTCGATGGAGCCGGTGTTCCGCGACCGGAATTTGGCGATCGTCTCTCCCGCCGCGCCGCTCCACCGGGGCGCGCGCCCCGGCCCATTGGCAATCGCCGCGCAATCACCCCATATCAGGCTATATCAGGGAAACGAACGCCGGACGTGCCCCGTCCGGCGTTGCTTTTGCGGGTCTTTCCCCGCCGTTTGCCGCCCTCTCCGGAACCCGCGCATGACCGACCAGGCCACCGAGATCGCCCGCCGCCGCACGTTCGCGATCATCTCCCACCCCGACGCCGGCAAGACCACGCTGACCGAGCACCTGCTGCGCGCCGGCGGGGCGATCCAGCTGGCCGGCAACGTGCGCGCCAAGGGCGAGCGCCGGCGCACCCGATCGGACTGGATGAGCATCGAGCGCGAGCGCGGCATCTCGGTCGTCACCTCCGTCATGACGTTCGAATACAAGGGCTGCGTGTTCAACCTGCTCGACACGCCCGGCCACGAGGATTTCTCGGAGGACACCTACCGCACGCTCACCGCGGTCGATGCCGCGGTGATGGTGATCGACGCCGCCAAGGGGATCGAGGCGCGCACCCGCAAGCTGTTCGAGATCTGCCGCCTGCGCGACATCCCGATCGTCACCTTCATCAACAAGCTGGACCGCGAGAGCCAGGACCCGTTCGCGCTGCTGGACGAGATCGGCAACGATCTGGCGCTGGATACCGCCCCGGTCACCTGGCCGGTGGGCCGCGCCGCGACCTTCGTCGGCACCTACGACCTGCGCGCCCGGGCGCTGCACCTGACGCAGGACCTGCCGCAATCCGACCCGCGGCTGGCCGCGCTGGGCGAGGAGCTCGACCTGGTTGCCGCCGCGCTGCCGGAGTTCGACCCCGCCGCGTTCGCCGAGGGCCATCTGACCCCGGTCTATTTCGGCGCCGCGATCAAGGGCATCGGCGTGTCCGACCTGCTGGACGGGCTGGCCGAGTACGGCCCGCGCCCGCGCGCGCAGAAGGCCGATCTGCGCGTGGTCGATGCGACCGAGCCGGGCCTCACCGCGCTGGTCTTCAAGATCCAGGCCAACATGGACCCGAACCATCGCGACCGCATCGCCTTCGCGCGCGTCTGCTCCGGGCGGCTCACGCGCGGCATGCGGCTGAAGCAGGTGCGCACCGGCAAGCTGATCCCGCTGCACGCGCCGCAGTTCTTCTTCGCCCGCGAACGCGAGATCGCCGAGGAAGCCTTCGCGGGGGACGTGGTGGGCATCCCCAACCACGGCACCTTGCGGATCGGCGATACGCTGACCGAGGGCGAGGCGATCAACTTCGTCGGCGTCCCGTCCTTCGCGCCGGAAATCCTGCGCCGGGTGCGGCTCGATGACGCGATGAAGGCGAAGAAGCTGCGCCAGGCGCTGGTGGAACTGGCGGAGGAAGGCGTGGTGCAGCTGTTCCGCCCGCAGGACGGTGCGGCGCCGATCGTCGGCGTGGTGGGGGCGCTGCAGCTCGATGTGCTGGCCGCGCGGCTGGGGGCGGAATACGGCGTCGGAGTGGGGTTCGACGCGGTGCCGTTCGCGCTGGCGCGGTGGATTTCGTCGCCCGACAAGGCGGCGCTGGAACGCTTCATCGCCGCCAACCGCTCGGCGATCGCCGACGACGTGGACGGCGATCCGGTGTTCCTGGCGACGTCGGAGTTCATGCTGCGGCGGACCGCCGATCTGGCGCCGGCGCTGACGTTCCGCGACGTGAAGGACGTGCGCGCGGTCGCGGCGTAACCGCGGTTACGCCAAGACTTCGAGGCCCTTCCGCTCCACCAGATCGAGCAGCTTCAGCGCCGGTCCGGACGGTTCCTTCGTCCCCTGTTCCCAGGCCGCGACAGTCGCCTTGCCCACGTTCAGCACGGCGGCGAACACCGCCTGGCTGACGTTGGCCTGCTGGCGGATGCGCCGGATATCCTCGGCGTTGTAAGCGGGGACCGGCGGCAGGCAGAGCGCGTCGAACCGCCGCATCGTCAGCGCGTCCAGCGCGCCGGCGTCGTGCAGCGCGCGCGCGGCGTCGTGGACTTCAGCGAGGATCCGGCTCGGTTTCGTGCGCGCCGTCATGACACAGGATCTCCGTCAGGATGCCTTCGGCGAGCAGCCGGTCGAGGCTGTCGGCCGTCAGGCGCAGATAGGTTTCGCCCAGTTCCGCCAGGGCCTGCCGCTCCGCCTCGGTGATGTTCTCCCGCTCGTTCTTTTCGAACAGAAACAGGAACACCAGCCGGTCGTGCTCACGCCAGGCGACGATGGTCCGGAAGCCGCCGCTCTTGCCCCTGCCGCCCTTGGCGATGCGCTGCTTCAGCAGGAAGCCGCCCAGCCTTGCGTCGATCAGCCCGGATTCGATCTCGGCCGCCGCCGCACGCAGCGCCTGATCGGTCAGCCCCGCCTTGCGGGCGGCACGGGAAAAGCCTCGGTTCTTCAGGATCCGCAGGCGCATCTATACAACCCGGTAGGATAGTTGGCAAGGGGAAACACGCCATCTGACCGTGCAAACCTGACCAAACCGTTTCCCGACCGCCGATCACCGCCCGGCCTCGGCGCCTGCCCCCGACACCCGCAGCGGCACCAGCAGCACCAGACCCACCACTCCCAGCGCCCCCGCCACCACGAACACCTCCAGCGCCGGCAGCGCCGCCACTACCGGCGCGGCCACGCTCGGCGCCGCCGCCTGCGCCAGCAAGGGCGGCACCGCGAGCCAGCCGAGCAGTGCCGCGTAGCCGCCCGGTCCGAAGATCGCCAGCGGCAAGGTGCCGCGGTTGATCGAGAGGATCCCGTTGCTCATGCCGTACAGCAGCGCGAACGCGACCACCGCCGCCGGCC